>CALCRU010000001.1 GCA_937894335.1 uncultured Treponema sp.
TGATTATTCCCCATTTTACACCTCCGTGGGTGTCCTAATTTATGGGGTCAGTTCAGAAGACTTGTTTTTGCTCACTCTCCTTCAATGCGTCACTTGCGACTTTGTGGAGGTAGGGCGTGAACATAGCCTTTTTTACAGACGCCTATGCTCCTCGGGTAAACGGAGTTGCGGTTTCGGTGCAGTCCTATGCAAGGGAGTTGTGCCGTCTGGGTCACAAGGCCTGCATTGTCTGCCCCAACTATGATGTTGCCGTTCGGGACATTTCCATAATTCCAGACTCAAAGGAAGCCTCTCTTCTTGAGGTTCGCATTCCTGCATCTCGGGAAGTTTTCTCAAAAGAAGACAGGGCGGTAAGTCTTCTGTTTATAAAGAAAATGAATGCATGGCTTGACGGATGGAAAGCCGATGCCGTTCATGTAAACACAGAATTTACCGTTGGCATTTTGGGGGTTCGCTATGCAAAGAGAAATTCAATTCCCCTGGTCTACACTTTTCATACCTTGTGGGAAGACTATTTTGCAAACTACATACACATTCTGCCTCCTGCCATGCTCAGGTGGAGCGGTCGTCGTCTTGTAAAGGCTTTTCTTCGCCGTGCCGACGAAATAATCGTACCCACTGTGCAGATAAAGGAAACCGTAAGCCGCTACGGAATAGAAAGGGAAAGTTACATTCTTCCTACTGGCATTCCCGATTTTGTGGCAGCCGACATTCCTCATGAAAAAGTTAAAGAATTTAAAATCCGCCTGTATGAGGAATTTCCAAATCTTGCTGGTAAGAAAATCCTTTTGTATGTGGGGCGCATGGCAAAAGAAAAAAATCTTGACCTACTAATTTCTGTTCTGGAAACTGTAAAAAAAATAATTCCTCTGACGGCTCTGCTTTTTGTAGGTGGAGGACCTGAAGTTGAACCCCTTAAAAAACTGACGAAAGAAAAAAATCTTTCCGATTCTGTCGCTTTTGCCGGTTACCGAGAACGGGATGAACTTCCTTTTTTTTTATCGGGTGTCCGATGTCTTTTCTTTTCCCAGCGTAACAGAAACTCAGGGACTTGTTACAGTGGAGGCCATGCTTTCAGGACTTCCTGTTGTTGCCGTTGGAGAAATGGGAACTGTAGACATAATGCAGGGAGACAAGGGCGGCTTTATGGTTCACGATGACCAAAATGAATTTTCTGAGCGGGTAGTGGAACTCCTGCAGAATGAATCCCTGTGGCAGAATAAATCCAAAGAGGCGTCTGAGTGGGGGCGCAGATGGCTCATTTCTTCCCTTACTCCAAAACTTGTAGAGCGCTACCGTACGGCAATTGAATCTTTCCGCTGATGTAGGTATACTGACGGAATACTATGAGACATTTTGTTTTGGTTTATCTTAATTCGGGTAACGGTCACCGCTCCCAAGCTATGGTTTTAAAGGAAGCTCTGGAAGAGGCGAACTCCGATGTAAAAGTAACTCTTCTGAACGGATTTGGAAAGCATAATTTTATCTGTCGCCTGCTCTTTGAGTCAGGCTATTCTTTCTCAAGCAATTATTTAGAAGGCTTGTGGGGACTTACTTACGATTTGGGCGGATTCAGATGGTTCCTTGCCCTTTCAATCAGACTGATTATGCTAGTGTGCACTCCCTACCTAAAGAAGCAGCTTAAAAAACTAAACCCTACAGATGTAGTTAGTTTTCATTTTGCTATTACACTTCCTGTACGCAGGGCCTTGCTAAGGAACGGACAGTTTCCGAACATTTCTGTGGTTGCCTGTGATCCCTTTACGGCACCCAGATCTTGGTTTTACGACAAAAGAGATGACTTTGTAATTTATTCCGAAGAGGCAAAAAAAATTGCAATGGACTTTCGCGTTCCAGAAGAGCGCCTGCACATACTGCCTTTCCTGCTGAACAAAAGATTTAGGGAGCGTCCTTCAAAGGAGCAGATTGCTTCCCTCCGTTCAGAATTTGGATTTGATTTGAACAGGCCAGTCGTGCTTCTTGCTGGCGGAGGAGAAGGTCTTCCTGGTGCGGAAAAGATAGTGGAACTATGTGCAAAAAACAATGCGGATTTTTCTGTTGCCGTCGTATGCGGAAGAAACAAAACTTTGCAGACTCAACTTGAGCTGGTAAAGAAAAATCACCCTCAGTTGGATCTTCATGTCTATGGATTTGTAAACTTTATGGACAGCCTTGTAAAACTGTGCGACATTGCCGTTACCAAAGGCGGTCCTGCCTCTGTTTTGGAAGTTCTTGCAAGCGGAAAGCCCCTCATCATAAGCCACTACATTTACAATCAGGAACTGGGCAATATGCGTTATGCCGTCAGAAACGGTGCAGGCTTTTTCATCCAAAAGCCAGAAGACATTTACGCAAAACTGGAAGAACTTCTTTCCGACTCTTCTCAGGTTGAACGCCTTAAGTCCAATGTGGAAAGTCTCATAGGCCAAGGAGAGGGCATAGATGTTTCCCGAACCGCCCGCTTCCTTTTGGATAAGCCTGTTCGCTAAATGCCTTGTCTTGCTTATGACGGTCAAAAGTAGTAGTATAGCCTCATGAAGAAAATTATCAGGTTTTGTTTTTTTGCATTGCTTTTTTCACTCCTAGCGTTGCCACTTTTTGCTTCTCCCCATGCAAAGCAGGATTTGGTTCCTGTGGGTCACTGGGTGTATGATGCCCTTACCGCACTTTCCATGGAAGAGGGACATGTTTCGTTAGCTGACCAGGCTCCTATTTCGGTGGCGGAAGTAGATGCCCTTCTTTCTGAAGTTAATTATGAAAAACTTTCTGATGCAGGAAAAAACTGGTATGACAAGCTTGTGGAATGGCGGGGAGAGTCAAACTGGGCCCTTGCCTTCGGACACTTTTCCATTGGAGTTGCTCCTACATCCGCACTTGAAGTTTACGGAAAAACAGACAAGAGCATAGACTGGGCTTATGACCGCTACCAGAGACAGCATCTGCTTGATGTTCCCTTTAGAATACAGGCAGGAGATTTTGTAACCATGGAAATGCTTGTCGATTTGGGAGCAAACAAAACAGCTTCCGACAGCAGCGAAAATTTTCTTAACATACCTGTGTCCCTGGATTTTTCAAAGGCCTTGTGGTTTGACACTAATTTTCCCCATTGGGCATATTTAAGCACTGGCTATCCTTTTACCGAAAGTGCAGGTCTTAATTTTCAGATGGGGCTTGGTTCTACAAATATTGGACGAAGCCTTACTGGAAGCATGATTTGGAACTATAAGCTTACAGACCTTTCATTTGCTAACTTGGAATTTTATTCTCCCTCCTTTAGGTACAACATGAATGTTTCACAGTTTAATGTAAACAGGTATGTGTATTCCCACAGGTTTGACTTTAGGCTGTTCAAGAAATTTGAATTTTCAATTATGGAATCCCTTCTAGTTTATGCGCCTTTGGAACTGCGATTTTTAAATCCCTTTACAATACTTCACGGTCTGGCTCCATGGAGGGACTATCATCCTAATGAAGGTTGGGCAGAAGACCACATTATAATGGACATGACTTTAAAGTTTGTTTACACGCCGTTCAAATACACCCGCTTTTACTTTTACTATGCACAGACTGAAAATCAGATGCCTAATGAAGATTCTAACCGTCCTGCCGCAAGAGGTTTTCAGTGGGGTGGAGAAACATATATTCCCCTTGGTACGGGTTACATGCATGTATGGGCGGAAGGTTCATATGCAGACCCCTTCCTCTTTATGAAGGAGTCTCCAAGCTGGAGCTTGGTTCGCACATACACGGAACTTGTTGACGATTCCGAAACTTTTTACGAATGGTTTGCAAGCCCCTTTGGTCCAGACACTGTTACTGCCCAGTTGAATGTGGGCTACGAAGTTCCTCTGAACTGGTCTGTTACCCTGTCCTATCTTTTTGCCGCTAAGGGTGAGTTTTCTGGAACTGACGCCTTTGCCTCCTGCAACTGGGGAGGTTTGAAACTTCCCGAAACTATTACTGGTTGGGTTTATGAAATTTCTCCTGAGGCCGCCGCTATGGTTGCCCCCCACGGAATTCCCGAATATGTAAACAGAATTTCAGTAAGGGGAGAATGGTATCCTTTTGAATGGCTTAAACTTGTGGCTCAGCCTTCCTTGACATTTGTTGCCAACCACAATCACATTCAGGATAACTTTGCCTGTGGACTTGAGGGAATCATTTCTGCAAAAATAGAGTTTACAAAACTGTGGAAGCCTAAAGTCGTTCAGGTTGAGTAAACCTATTTTATATAAATGCTTGATAAGGATTATAAAACCATGTATCATTATTCCATGAGAAAATTTTTTGTTGCCCTTGCTTTTTTATCAGCCTTTACTTTTATTCCCCTGTTTGCCCAAGCAAGCGTTGATACCTCTCACAGGTTTTACCGTTACGCCCAGAGTTGGGAACTGCGGGGTCTTATTTCTGAAGTTCCTCCTCTGCGTCCTTATCCCCTTGCAAACATAAAGGCAATCCTTGAAACTGTTATGGAAAACGGTAACGAAGAAGATGTTGAAATTGCAAAAGAATTGTGGGAAGAAGAAACGGGTAGGGCCTGGCATGCAACAGTCGGGGTAGAGGCCTCCTATAAACTTACTTCAAATGATGAGTCCTTAAGCAAAGATGATTTTCTTGTTGCTTTAACACCTGGCGTCTTTGGAGAATTTTCTCTTTTTAATGACTTTGTTTCTATGGGGTACGATTTTGCTCTCGATGGATTTGCTCTTGGAGACAAGCACGGCTTTAATCCCCTTTATACAAAACGCCCTTACGACTATGCAGAAGATGCCGCAAAACTTGGTCCCTTTAAGACTTACATAGACATTAATGATCTTATTTCTGTGGGAAAGACAAACATCTTTTTTCAGGGAGGACTTAGCCGTCGTGGTTACGGTCCCTTCCTGAGCGATGGCACCATGATAGACGACTCTTCCATCCACGCTCCCAACTTTCAGCTGACATATATAAATCCTAGGTTTTCCTACACACAGATGATTTCGATTATTGCAGCCTCTACATGTACGGGTCCTAGCGTCTGCACTTTTGACAAATACTTTGCCTTTCACGCAGTGGAATTAAATTTCTTTAACGGAAAGTTTTCTGTTGCCTATGTGGAGAACACTATATTTGGCGAACGCTTTGATCCTTCCTATCTGCTTCCCGTTCCCTTTATGGCAATACAGACCTTGTACGATGCTGCCGACAATCTTCAGATGGGTCTTGTGTTCAAGTTCAAGCCGATAAAGGGACTTCAGTTTTCTGCAGAAGTTTATGTAGACGATATGGATGTAAACAACATCGTAAAGTTTAACTTTGACACTCGCAACAGGTTTAACTTTAGAGTTGGGGGAGTATATGCTCCTGAAAATTCAATCTGCTCTTTGGTGCAGTTTGACTACATGGCAATCATGCCCTTTATGTACACCCACTGGCAGTACGAGTCTGCAACCTCTGGTCTTATTCCCGTTGGGCAGATAAACTATTCTGACTATACCCATTACGGAAACAACATAGCAACAGCCCTTCCTCCAAACAGTGAGCGGGTCTACTTTAAAATTGACCTTACTCCCTTTAAAAACTTTAACCTGTCAATTTCCTCTGCATTTATTCGTCATGGAAATGTGGCGGAAAGTTTTACCGAAGAGGAGGCAATAACTTTCCTCCTTGCTGCTTCTGGGCAGTATTCTACGGACGGCAGTATATTTACCCACTCCATGTTTGAGAACGAAAACGGTACTTCCCTTAATGTCATTCCCACGGGACACTATCATTTGAATTACCTTACCCAGACCCACCAGATGTATGTGATTCAGGCTGGAATAGATGCTGACTATACTTTCTTTAGGGCAAAGTACGGCTCCCTTGCGGTTACCTTTAGCTACAACTTTGAGTGCATAATAAACAAGGGGGTGGACTCTCACCTGTATCCCGGTGGTTTAGTAACAGATAACAATGACGGAACTTATGCTGTTGAAGGCTGGGGCACCAGCAAGACTCAGGCGGAAGTTGTTCAGTACTTTAAAGACTCGTGGGCAGACAGTATGCGTAATGTGTTCAACAACTACTTTACCATTGGTATTAGGTATACTTTCTAAGGTGCTACTATGAAAAAGACATCTCTTAATCCCCTTCACACCGAAACCTATCTTGGCAAGCTAGGGGAACTTACTCTTAAGGGCGGTAACATTCATGTGTTTGAGCGTCAGCTGGTAAGCAATGTGCATTTTGCTCTTTCTGGTGTGGAGCATTCTGTATGGCTTCAGTCTGGACGACTTTATCTTGCTTGTCCTCCTGCTTCCTGTAAGGCTGTGGAATTTTGTCTTGACCACTTGATGGGAATTACCGGCTGGGCAAAGGTTTGCACCATAGAAAAAAATATAACTGCAATTCAGAAAGCGGTAAGGGACTTTGCTCTTCTTGCAAAAGAAAATGGTGCCCGTTCATTTAAAATTGAAGCCAAGAGGGAAGATAAGTCCTTTGAACTGAATTCCTATCAGATTTGTACCGAGGGAGCGTCTCTTGTTTTTGACACTGGTCTTTTGGCTGTAGATGTGCATCATCCTGATGTGGTGATTCATGTGGAAGTTCGTGACTCTTGCTATGTTTATAGTACGAGCAGAAAGACTTGCCGTGGTCTTCCTGTAGGAGTAAGCGGCAGGGCACTTCTTCTTTTAAGTGGAGGTCTTGATTCTCCTGTTGCGGGATGGCGCATGCTTGGCCGTGGCATGAAGGTTGAATGCTGTTACTTTCATTCGTATCCCTACACTTCGGTTGAGGCTCAGGAAAAAGTAGAAACCCTTGCTCGCCGTCTTGCCGACTACGGTCTAGAAACCCACCTTAACATAATTCCCTTTACCGATGTTCAGATGCGTATAAAGTCAAAGGCCCCTCAGGCATATACTACTCTTATGCTCAGGGTTTGCATGATGAAGGTTGCAAATATGCTTTGCGAACGGATTGGAGCCGACTGCATTGTAACGGGCGAAAGCGTAGGGCAGGTTGCAAGCCAGACTGTGCAGAACCTTACTGTAACGGAACACTTTGCAAAGACCATGCTTCTTCGCCCCCTGTGTGGAATGGATAAGGAAGAGATTGTAGACATTGCCGTAAAAATTGGCACTTACGAAACTTCAATTCTTCCCTACGAAGACTGTTGCGTCCTGTTCAGTCCCAAGCATCCTGTTCTTAGGGCGACTGTAGAAGAGGCTGAAGAAATATATGCTTCCCTTGAGGTGGACGAACTTATTCAGAAAAGTTTTGAAGAAAGGGAAATAAAGCGCTTTACCGTTCAAGACAGCATCAAAAACATTTAACTGTGGCGTTCTTTACTCCGATATTCAAAGGGTGAAACCGTCCTTTTTTTTGCGTAAGTTTTTTTCTTCTCTTTTTGTCATGCTGACAGTTTGCCTTTTTGCTATGGGATCAGTTTATGCTCAGTCATCCGCTGGTGACTTGTCATCCGAAGAAGAACTTGTTCCCCTTGCCCTTGAAGGAATTTGGGAAAACTACAGCCGTTATGTAATTTTTGATACTGGTTACCTTTCAAACAATGAAGGCGAAAGTTACATTCCCCAGATTGTGCTTAGAATGTTTTATCAGTGGTATAATGATCGTGCCGCAGAAAGCAGTGAATATACAGCTGACACAAATCGTGACCAAAACGATACCACCGACACTCCCGCTCAGGAAATGCTGGTGCGTTATGTTCCCCTTACTTACGAATCTTATCCCTTGGAAAGCGGAATTACGACAGAACTTTCCAACGGAGACATTCTATATTCTTCAGGAGAAATGTCTGGCGCTTGGGACATTCAGATTGTATATCCCCCGTCAAAGACTGTCTATCATGTTCCTGTATGCGTCATTGGCAACAGGCTTTATCTTGATTTTGTAACGAAAAATCTTGGCACTATAAGCATGGATTCTGATGACGATGAACTTATTATTGACGGTTACTGGAGAGACTGGGGGGAGGCAAGCGGAATCCTTATTAGTCCTCCTTACAACAAAACGGAACTGCTTTCATATTTTGTGTCAGGTTCTTCGGTCTATTATATACGCTACTGGCGGACTAACATGGAATTTGACAATGGGGCCATAGCTGTTTTTTCTGACGGAGAAGACAGCTTTGAAGTTCCAAAACATCTTAGGGCTCAGGGACAGGTTTACACATGCGTAAACGGAAGAGGTTCTAAAATCCGCAACATAACAAAAAGCAATGCTCTGCCTGAGGAATACACATTAAATGAAGTGACTGTGGAACGGCACGGCTATGATGATGAAGGCAATGAGATTACATGGCTTGAAAAGGGGGCGACAATTTGTGCCCTAGGAGAGCCTTACCTTACTCTTACTGACGGTACTCGCACCATAGAGCAGATTGTTGCTGAAGCAAATGCCAGAAAGAAACCTTTGCCACCGCCGCTTTTTCCTCCCCACGGAATACTTGACTTTGACTGGTCCATTGTGGAACTGCCTCCTCAAAACTGGTTCAAGAGAAATGCGCAGTTGGGCAAGTGAGTTCCAAATTACATCCTTGAGTTCAAAATTACGTCCCTGTAATTTTGAACTCTCAAGAATTTGCTGCACAAATTCTTGCTTGTTTTTTTGCTAAGAGTTTGACGCGGCCTCCTTGAGTTCCAAATTACGTCCTTGTAATTTGGAACTCGCTAGAATTTGCTTTGCAAATTCTAGCTTGTGCTTTTTGCTAAGAGTTTGACGCGGCCTCCATGACGCTCTCTTCTTTAGAGAGAGTTTGGGGCGAGTTTGATTATTGTTTTACGAATTGCATGTAGTCTATGCATAGGGTGGGGCTGGCGGATTTTTTCTTTGCGTTTGCTTTTAGACTTATTCTTACTTCTGTCTTTTCTTCAAATGTTAGGTAGACGGGACATCTTGTGGTTAGTTCCCAGACTCCTAAGGGGGGATTGCTTGGATACAAGGCGTAAGAGTTTTCTTCTACAGTGAGGGTTAAAAATGAGTGGGCGGTGTCTGCTGCCTTTTGGCATACGAGGCATTCGTAAGTTCCAGGTTCAAAGAGGACTTTTGCGCTTAATTCTGAGGCTGAGTTGGGGAGGGGTACATAAAATGAACCGCTTGCACTTCTGTCTTCTTTTGCCGCAGTTTGGGTAAGACTCATTCTTTCTGCTTCAATTTTTATCCCCGGCTTTTTGTATGCAAAGAAAAAGTCTTCCGTCGATTTTTTTGTGGTGGCGCAGGAAGAAAAAACAAGGGCCAGTGTCGTAATTGTAATTGTCAGTACAGTCTTTTGCATTAAATTTCTTTTTGCCTTCATGCCTGCTCCTTCTGTTAGAGTTTTGGAACTCGGGGTTTTGCAAAACTTTTAAGCATGTTCTGCAAAAGCTGATGGGCGTCTTCTGCTTCAAGTTCTGATGGAGGTTCGTGATACTGCACTAGGTTTTTAGGAATTTCGTCCAAAAAACGGCTCGGCTCACAGTCAATATCAACCTTCATTCGTCTTCTTTTTCTGCAGGAAGAAATAAAGAGCCTGTCTCTTGCCCTTGTAACAGCAACATAAAAAAGTCTGCGCTCTTCCTCCACAGCCTTGTCTCCGCCTTCTTCAACAGCCCGAGCATGAGGCATAAGTCCTTCTTCTGCTCCTGCAATAAAGACAACAGGAAACTCCAGTCCCTTGCTTGCATGAACTGTCATAAGGTTAACTTTTCCTCTGTCCTGCTCACCGTCGTCCAGATCATCTCTGGAAAGAAGAGTAATCCTGTTAAGGTAGGCATACAGGCTAGTGTCTTCGTTTTCAGGATTGTTTTCCCACTGTTCCATGCTCCGTATAAGGCTTTCTATGTTCATGTACTTGAACCGGGCTGACTTTTCGCTTTTGGGATTTTCTCCAATAAGAAAGTCAAAGTAATTTATTTCTTCTACGAGGGCATGCACTTTCTTGCTAAGGCCCTTTCCTCCCAGCATTGTTTTGTTAGCTTCAATCAGCGAAACAAATGCCTCTAGGTCTGCGCGAGTTTTTTCGCTTACAGGACAGGATTCTGGGGGACATGCAAGAATCTGTTGGATGGACTGCCACAGTGAAAGTCCCATACCTGAAGCCACAGTGTTAAGGACTTCTATGGTGCTTCTTCCTATTCCCCGTCGTGGAGTGTTTATTATACGAAGAAGATTTATGTCGTCGTCGTGGTTTGCAATTACCCTAAGGTAGCTTACTACATCCTTTATTTCCTTACGCTCAAAAAAACTTGTTCCTCCACTCATGACATAGGGAATGTTTGCTTGAAGAAAGGCTTCTTCTATGGCACGGCTCTGGGTGTTTGCCCTCATGAGTACTCCAAAGTCGGCATAGGACCTTTTTTCTTCCACGCAAATTCCTTGTATTCCTTCCGCTATAAAGTCTGCCTCTGCCGCTTCGTTTTCTGGCATGTAGATTTCTATGGGCTTTCCGTTTCCGTTTCCGCTCCACAGTTCCTTTTCCTTTCGGTTAGTGTTGTGCTTTATAACTCCGTTTGCCGCCGCAAGAATTGTTCCCGTTGAGCGGTAGTTCTGTTCCAGCCGGATTTCAGTTACATTGGGAAAGTCTTTTTCAAAGTTGATGATGTTTTCATAGTCTGCGCCACGCCAGCTGTAAATGCTCTGATCGTCATCACCAACGACAGCCACATTGTTTTGTGAAAGCAAATGCATTAACTCGTACTGCTGATGACTTGTGTCTTGAAATTCGTCCACCATGATGTAGCGGTAACGGTCTTTGTATTTTGCAAGCACATCGGGATTTTCTCTGAACAGTTTTATGGGCAGGGTAATAAGGTCGTCAAAGTCTACTGCATTGTAAAGTTTTAGTCCCTGCTGGTAGCCTTCGTATAGTTCTCGGTACATGTCGTTTGCACTCTGCCAGTTTTTGCGTCCCGTCTTTATGTCACTGAACAAGGCACCTATCTTGTAAAGGTCTAGAGCGTCCTGGGTAAACTTAAGTTCCCGTCCTGTTTCCTTTATAAGAGAGGCCCTGTCTCCTTCATCGTAGATTGAAAAATTTGTGCGCCAGCCTAGCCTTTCTATGTCCTGCCGTAAAATGCGTACTCCGAATGCATGAAATGTGCTTATGGTAAGGTTCTGAAGCTTGCGTTCGGTAAGGGTTTTTATTCTGTCGGACATTTCCTTTGCGGCCTTGTTGGTAAATGTAAGGGCCAGTATTGCACTTTGGGGAATTCCCTTTTCCAGCATGTTTGCAATTCTGTAAGTAATGACCCTTGTCTTACCGCTTCCGGCCCCCGCTATAATCAGTATGGCTCCGTCTGTCATGGTAACAGCCTTATACTGTTCGGGATTAAGTTGGTCTTTTAGCGATTCTTCCAGCGACATGGGGCTAGTGTAGCATTATTCTTTGTTAGAAGCAAGTTTGCCTTTCTGCATTCTGCCACTTGAAAATTTTGAAATATATGCTACAATGTAAAAATAAAATAAGGAGTTTTTAATGAATACTTCAACCGCCGCATTTTTGCTCAAGCACAACTTTCCTGTAAACATGGATTTGAATCCTCTTGTGGATGCGCTTTTATATGATATGAACGAAGGTCTTTCTGGTCGTCCTGCTGCAGAAGACATGATACGCACCTTCTGTACGCCTCCTTCAAAGTCTGCCTCGGGAAAGAGTGTTATTGTAATTGATGCTGGTGGAACAAACTTCCGCTCCTGCCTTGTGTCCTTTGACAGTCAGGGTAAGCCTCAGATAGACTTTATGGAAAAGACTTCCATGCCTGGAATAGAAAAGGAACTTTCTCGAAAAGAATTTTTTAACAAGTTTGCAGAAAACCTTGAGCACCTTAAGGACAAGTCAGACAGAATTGGTTTCTGTTTTTCTTACCCCATGACAATTACCGAAGACGGAGACGGAATCCTTCTGGGCTTTTCTAAAGAAATTAAGGCTCCCGAAGTAGTGGGATGCCACATTGGTAAGGAACTTGCAGCCGCCCTTAAGGCTCACGGATGGAAGAACTCCATGCACATTTCCCTGCTTAACGACACTGTTGCAGCCCTTCTTGCAGGTGCGGCCGGTCCTGATGACGGTGAACGCTATTCCTCATACATAGGCTTTATTTTGGGAACTGGTATGAACGGTGCCTACATTCAGGGGGAGGATGCAGCCTATCCCGGTCTTAAGGAGCAGATTATCGTATGCGAAAACGGCAAATTTGACAAAATACAAAGATCAGACTTTGACATTGCCTACGACTCAAAATCTGTTAAACCTGGCACTTCAATTATGGAAAAGCAGTGTTCTGGTGCCTATCTTGGTCCTGTTGCTTTTGAAGCCATTACTATAGCCGCAAAGGAAGGCCTTTTTACAAAGAAATTCGCAGATAGCCTGCTTAAAATAGAAAAGCTTACCCTTATTGAGGTGGACTCCTTCCTCCATGCCCCTTATGCAACAGGCTCTGTTCTTGGAGCAAAGGCCGCAGAGTCTGCTACTGAAGAAGACTATGACCGCCTCTTCCAGCTTCTTGATGCCATTGTTGACCGTTCTGCCCGTTGTGCAGCCGCAATACTTGCTTCCTGTGTAGTAAAAAGCGGAAAGGGTCGCAATGCCAGCCGTCCTGTCTGCATTTTGTGTGACGGTACAACCTTCTACAAGACCCACAAAATCCATGAAAGGGTTGAAGGCTACCTTGAGCAGCTTCTTACCCGTGAGCGTTCCCTTTATTACGAGATAATCAGCCGCGACAACGACATTACGCTCGGTGCCGCCATAGCGGGGTTAATCTAAAAAATGGCAAAAGGCAGAGTTTTAGGAAAGTCCATCTTACTCATACTCCTCATAATTATTTTGGTTCTTTTTGGACTGATTTGGTTTGACTATCTGGGTGTGTTTTCTACAAAGCGCATTTTTGCACCAGTGTTTAGACTAGTGGGTCTTGCTCCCCAAACTTCCCAGACCGTTTCCACAATAGAGGGGGAAGGAGAGGCGGATTTAGATAATGACCGCTTTGCAAAGCGCCTTGAATCCCTTGACATGAGGGGGCAGGAACTTGACAAGCGGGAAACCGACATAAAGGCTGCAGAAGACGCAAACGCCCAGATTGCACAGGAACTGGAAGATCGGGCCCTTGCTCTGGAAGAAGAAGAAAAAACCTTTAATAATGAAGTAGAAAAATACCGAAATAGAATAATGAACATCGAGCAGATTGTGCAAAACCTTGAAGGCATGCAGCCAGCAAGGGCAGTTGCGATTCTTGCGGAAATGGACGATCAGTTGATTATTGATGTATTCAGGCGGGCAGAGGAAGACGCTTCTGCCGCAGGAACTTCATCGTTGGTTTCCTACTGGCTTTCGCTTATGGAGCCAGAAAGGGCTGCAGAAATCAACAGAAAGCTGGTAAACAAGCCTCAGTCCATAGAATATTAGCCGCAAGAAGGGCAGTCTCCGATGCTTCATTGGAGGTATTGCCCATGCAGGCACTGAACATTCAGCTTGATACCCTTTCCCAGACGGCAAAGCAGGGACTCGCTTTTAAGCCTCAGGAGAAAGTTCAGACTGAATCTTCTTTTTCTTCTTTAGTTGAGTTTTACAGCTCACATTCTGCCATGGACGGCCGAACTTCAGCGGAACTAAAATCCGACGAATCACCCAAAGTAAAGGACAGACCTGAAAACCTCAAGACTGTGGAAAATTCTGACCCGAAAGTGCAGAAGTCCGAGGTAAAGTCAGCGTCAGCGTCAAAGTCTGAGTCTGTTCGTAAGGAAGAAGCTTCTTTAAATGAAGAGCCAGTAGAAAATACTGCCGAAGAAACAGAAGCCCTTTCCTATTTTGCAAACTTCATTCCTCAGCCTGAATTGCCCGAAGCAGAACCTTTACCCGACGCATCCATAGAACTTGCATCAGATGCGGAAGAACTTTCCCTTAGGGCCGAAGATCTTTCCGTAAAGGAAGACTCTGATTTTATCTACAGTGGGGAACTTCTTTCTGCCACAAAAACTGAGGAAAATACAACTGTAAAAAATGCAGTTCCTTCTGATTTTGAAAATCTTGTCATTGCAGAAGACACTGCCGACCTTCCAAACTTTGAAGAAAAAATCCACATAAGCGAAGACCAGTTTCTCTATCTTAAAAAGGAACCTCTTTCCAAAAGCGAAAATAATGCAGTCCTCCCAGAAGAACTTTCTCTTTCTGGTCAGGTTGAAGAAGAACTTGTTACCCTTGCAAAAGATTTTTCCAACAAAGATTATGTTGACCGCTGGAGCAGGGAACAGCTTATGGACATTGACAATGAAGAAAAGCCTGTCTTTACTGTTCAGGATCTTCGCAGTGCGGAAGAAAAAGTTCTTGCTTCAAAAGAAACTGATGGAGACACCTCTTCCTTTAATTTTAATCAGGGGCAGGATTCCAGTGCGACAATTACCCTTACTCTTCCTCAGTTTGCAGAAACAAATGCACTTCCTTCCGACGGAACAAATCTCGGCTCTTTCCAGCAGCTTCTTACCGAACAGATTCAGAGCAATGCACCAGAGTTTGTAAAGGCAACAAATTTTGTTCTGCGTGACGGAAACCAGGGCACAATTGACATGATTCTTAAGCCCGAACAGTTAGGAAATGTTAAGGTCAGCCTTCAACTTTCCGATAAAGTAGTAGTCGGACAGATTACCGTAGCGTCAAAAGAGGCAATGGAAGCATTCAAACAGAGTCTGGACACACTTAAACAGGCGTTTGTTCAGAACGGATTTGAAAATGCAACCCTTACGCTTTCTTTGGCGGACGGCTCTGCGGCAAATAACAGCGCTTTTGCAGGACATGAACAGCAGGCTGGACAACAGCTTGATTCTGAGCGCGCCTACGGTTCCTATGTGGCATCCGGTGACGCTGACGCTGAAGAAAGCGTGTCTGCTATAAGTTCTGCATTTCGTGCTGACGGTTCAAGGTATACCATAGATGTGGTAGCCTGAACCAAACTTAAGGAGTAACAAAGAATATGAACATGGAGACAACAGGAACTAGTCTTAACCTGAACATGAGTCCCGAAGATCTTTCCCGACTTAATATGCAGGTTGACACTTTTAACAAGTCCCTCGCGGTGAACGGACGTACTGCGACATCAGAAATGGGCAAGGATGAATTTCTTCAGCTGCTGATTGCGCAACTTACAAACCAGGATCCCACGTCTCCTATGGAAGATACGGAATTTATTGCGCAGATGGCACAGTTCAGCACTCTTGAGCAGATGACAAACCTTAACGCTGAGTTTGACAAACTCAACACAATGTTAACCTCAAGTAGCGCATACAATACGCTTGGTCACACGGTAGACCTTAACCTTGGAGCCATGACATCAACAGGTCGGGTTGAAGCCGTTAAGAATGACGGTTCCACTCCCCAGGTTATGGTTAACGGAATGCTCTACGACATGAGCAGAATTACAGCAGTATACGAAAACTAACTTTAGATAGAACGAGGGTAGCCTTATGATGAGATCACTTTATTCCGGCGTAAGCGGACTTCAGAATCACCAGACAAGAATGGATGTAATTGGAAACAACATCTCTAATGTAAACACAATCGGCTTTAAAAGAGGTCGTGTAAATTTTCAGGATATGATAAGTCAGCAGATTGGAGGTTCATCTCGTCCAACAGAAGAAAAGGGTGGTGTAAACCCTAAGGAAGTTGGACTTGGAATGAGCGTTGCAGCTATTGACACTGTATTTACACAGGGTAGCTTCCAGTCAACAGGAATTACAACTGATATCGCAATTAACGGTAACGGTTTCTTCGTGCTTAAAAATGCAGATCAGACATATTATACTCGTGCTGGTGCATTTGGTGTAGACTCTGAGGGAACTTTGGTAAATCCTGCAAACGGACTTCGCGTTCAGGGTTGGATGGCAGAAAATGTAAACGGTGTTTCAATGGTCAACACTTCTGCAACACCAACAGACATTACCATCCCTGTAGGACAGAAGGATCCCCCAAAGGCAACAGAAAATGTTCACTACTTCTGTAACCTTGATAAGAACACACCCCTTATTCCCGAAAATCCAACACAGGATCAGATTAACGCGGGAACATGGCAGACATCTGTGGAAATTTACGACTCTTTCGGAAACACTCACATTGTTGCAATGAACTATCAGCGTGTACCGGGAACTTCAAACCAGTGGACTGTTACAATCAATGTTGACCCTGATGCAGAAGTTGCAACTGATACAAGAATCGGTTTGGGAACAACTGATGGAATGCAGAATACCTACAACCTTAACTTTGACAACTTCGGATACCTTGCTTCTGTTGTTGACAGTGCTGGCAATGTAACAAATCCTGAGGGAGAAATCGTACTTCAGGCTTCATACACTGTTCCCGATAGCAACGACAATGCAGACGGAACTCCCTACCGTCAGACATTTAACCTTAACCTTGGAACGATCGGAACTGCCGAAAACGGAACTACACAGGCCGCTTCTGCAAGTACAAACAAGGCAAACTATCAGGACGGATATCCTCTTGGTTACCTTGACACCTTCAGAATTGACGGAACAGGTCTTATTACCGGCGTATATTCCAACGGTTCAACACGCGTCATTGGACAGATTGCAATGGCAAGCTTTACAAACCAGGGCGGTCTTGAAAAGAAAGGTGACACAATGTTTATGGAGTCTACCAACAGTGGTATGGCAAACATTGGCGAAAGTGGCACACAGGGAAAAGGAAGTCTTGTTTCTGGTACATTGGAAATGAGTAACGTTGATCTTTCCGAGCAACTTACCGATATGATTGTAACCCAGCGCGGCTTCGAGTCTAACGCAAAGACAATTCAGACATCTGACTCCATGCTGGAAACAATACTGAGCTTAAAGCGCTAATAATAAATAAGTCATAACCTGCTTTCCCTTACCCTTCAAGTTGCGCTGTTGGGTAAGGGATTTTTTTTGCATTAGGTATTGACATGATGTGCAAAAATTTATATACTGTTCACATCACTTGCCGGTGTAGCTCAGTTGGTAGAGCAGCAGACTGAAAATCTGCCTGTCGTTGGTCCGATTCCAATCGCTGGCACCTAGAGGCTTCCGTTTTTCGGAGGCCTTTTTTTATGCCCTAACTCATTTTCGCCTTGTTAAAATCGCCATTGTGCGGTATAATGGAAGCATGAACTGGCTTATAATTTCTTCCGAAGAAAACGATTCAAACTTACAGAATATACAGGCGTTTCTAAAAGAAAAGCTTTCTTCTCTTAAGGTTGTTTTTACGAAAGACCTTGCTTCAAAAGATGACCTAAGCGTGGAAACTTCTCTTGTACTGGATGCAACCCATGTTGCGGTTTTTGACGGTGGTTCACAAAATGACGGTCCTGAATTTACCTACCTTCTAGGTCTTGCATTGGGAAAGGGCTGTCCTGTATTTGTGTGCTCTTCTTCATCTTCAAGGTATGCAGGCTCTTTTGTTAAGAAATTTTCTTCTCCAGAGGCTCTGCTTGCAGATGTAAAAAGCGACTATGACGATTTTCTTGCAAAGGAAGAAAGACACGCCGCTCTTACACAACTTTTTGCGGCAGGCATTCCCTTTACCACTGACTGCTTTGCCACATACATTGCAAAAGATGATGACGAAAAATGCACCCAGTTTTACAAGGCAGGCATGTTGGTTGACTCTAGGGATTCCCTTGGTGTTCCCATGCTTTGCATTGCAACCAGAAACGACTGCTTTGAAAAGGTAAAGTGGCTTGTAGAAAAGGGCGCAGATATAAATGCTGTTGCGGCAGACCGTGGTTATACTGCGGTAATGGATGCTGTATGGCGAAAAAATCCTGATGTGACAAAATATCTTATTGACTCTGGTGCCGACTTAAGTGTAATCAGTTCTGACGGTCAGTCAATTCTGGTTCTTGCTGTGGGTAACGGAAACACAAAAATAATAGACATGCTTCTTGCATCAGGTGCCGACCCCGACATAAAAGATGGTATGGGAATGAGCGCTCGCCAGTACGCGGAACTTTTCAAGAAGGAACCCATACTGGAAGTATTCCGGAGGTACAGTAAGTAAAATGCGTATCGTGTTTACGGGTGGGGGAACAGGAGGACACATTTATCCGGGCATTGCAGTCTGTGCCGAACTTAAGGCTCTTTCTGCTTCAAAGGGGCAGACTTGCGAAATCTTTTGGCTGGGCAACAAGTCTGGCATGGACAGGCAGATTGTAGAAAAGCAGCTTGTCTCCAATGGCGGCTCTGTTACGGCTTTTTACGGAATTCCCTGCGGAAAACTCCGAAGATATTTTTCTCTTAAAAACTTTGCAGACTTCTTCCGCTTTATTGCAGGAATCATCAGATCATTTTTTATCCTGCTCAAACTTAAGCCTGACTGTGTTTTTTCCAAAGGCGGATTTGTAAGCGTTCCTCCCTGTCTTGCATCTCGGTTTCTTCATATTCCCTATTACACTCACGAGTGCGACTTTACTCCGGGCCTTGCAACAAAACTGAACAGCCGGGGGGCAAAAAATATTTTTGTCTCCTACAGTGAAACTTCATCTTATTTTCCCAGTACCCTTGCTTCTCGCTGTTTGCTTACGGGAAATCCTGTGCGTCCAGTTTTTTATTCCGACTCTAGTGCAAAGGGAAGGGAATTCCTTTCGCTAAAAGAGAACAGTGCAAAGCCAGTTCTTCTTGTAATAGGGGGAAGCCTTGGCGCCCTGCAGCTTAACTCTTTTGTCCTTGAAAACATTTCATGGCTTACAGAAAGGTTTGTGGTAGTTCATCAGACTGGCGGAGCCTTTTACAGGGAACATCCCGAACTTGAGAAAATGAAGAGTGACGACTATAAGCCCTATGATTTTATATACGGAGAAATGCCTTCCGTTATTCAGGCTGCTGATGTGGTGCTTACACGCTCTGGTGCAAATTCTCTGTGGGAGTGTGCCGTCTGTTCAAAGCCCATGTTGCTTATTCCGCTTTGCGGTTCTGGAACAAGAGGCGATCAGGTTGACAACGCAAAATACTTTGTAGAAAAAAATGCCGCTCTTGCTCTTATAGGCGAAGAAGCAAACTCTATAAACATAAGAGAATCCCTTCTGAAATTTTTGGATTCAGGCTTTAGGAGCAGTCTTTCCGAGGGGTGCAGAAAAATATGCGCAAGTGGAGAAAGACCAGCTTCTCTTATTGCAAAATACATTTACGGTCAGGGGGAAGTATAAAATGAATCAGTCTATTCTGGATTTGGTTTTTCTTTCGATTGTTGTCCTGTTTGCAGTCTTGGGAGTGGTAAGGGGATTCATTAAGGAACTCTTTGCAAGGGGCGCTCCTGTTCTGGGACTGTGGGCTGCTGTTCTGCTTTACCGCCGTGTAAATGAATTTTTTGAACCCTACATAAAGATTCACATTCTTTCGCTCATAGTTTCATTCCTCATGGTATTTATTGTCGTTTACATCATACTGATGATTGTCCGTAACATTGTAAGTGGCATTTTTGGCGGAGAAATTTTAAAAGGCCTTGATCGCATCCTGGGTTTTGCATTCGGCATTGTGGAAGGCCTTGCCCTAGTGGCTCTACTTTTAATTCTTTTGCAGGCTCAGCCCTGGTTTGATGTTTCGGAACTTCTTGAACAGAGTTTCTTCTACCGCATGCTCAGGTGGGCTGTTGCAGCAGTTCCTGCCGCTCAGGAAATTCCTTTGCCGGCGCAAGGCTCGGGAGATGCCGCCTGATGTTTGACAATGTCCTGCACCAGAGTGCTACAAGCCTCCTTAGCGACGACATAGCCCGCAAGAGTCTGCCTGGCTCCATACTCTTTTCTGGTCCTGCCTCTTCGGGTAAGCTTACATGTGCTCTGGAACTTGCCAGAGTACTTTCCTGTACAGGAGAAGAGAGAGGGGCGTGGACATGCACATGCCCTTCCTGCTTAAAGCATAAGGCTTTGGTCAGCCAGTCGGTTCTGCTTGTTGGTCCAAGCAACAGGACGCTTGAACTTCAGGCCGCAAAGGACACTCTGCTTTCTCAGTTTGCAAATGATGGTAAGCATCTTGAAGCCTCTCGTTACCTTTATGTTCGTGCCGTGCGAAAACTTACCATGCGCTTTAATCCAGTGTTGTGGCAGGGAGAATCAAAACTTGCAAAGTTTGCACCTCTTGTTCAGTCCATAGACGACTGTCTTGAACTTATTGAACCGGGAAAGGCTCTACCTTCTGCAGATGATTTGGATAAACTGTTGGCAGACATAGAAAAAAATGCTATAAAACTTGAATCCGACATGCTCTACCGTTCCCTTCCTGTTGCTCAGATTAGGGCTGCTTCTATGTGGGCGCATCTTTCTTCCACAAGCGGTAAGAAAGTTCTCATAATAGAAAGTGCAGACTTAATGGAATCCAGTGCAAAAAACGCCCTTCTTAAAATTTTGGAAGAACCGCCTGAAGACTGTCAGTTCATACTTACAACGGCCCACAGATCATCTCTTTTGCCAACTATTCTTTCTCGTGTGCGTACATATTCTTTCTTTGAAAGAGAAGACGCATTCCAAAAAGAAGTTATAGAAAGGGTCTTCCATTACAAGCCTTTTGCTGGAGAATCTTATCCTGTTTCCATAGATTCATTTTTACAGGCCTATTTACCCGTTCCGCCGAATGATGTAAAGGCTCAGGCTTCCAGATATTTTAAAACAATTGCAGAAGGTCATGTGCCAGACATATATGCCTTGTCTTCTGCATGCAATAGTTTCTCTCCACGGGAACTGTTTAGAATTTTCCTTACTGGAATAATTGACGCTCAGAAGTCTCTTTCAAAAACTCCTCAGGGTAGCGAGTGTTCTGCAAAACTTCTTGAAGAAATTGACGCAACCCGAAACAGTGTCTTTGTGTTTAATCAGACTCCGATTTCCGCCCTTGAAGAACTTGCACGAAATATCATGCAGATAAATTTTGTAAGCGGTGGAGTTTTAAAAGAGGCACTATGAAAGATTTTGTAAGTAAGGCATCCCAGAAGTTACCCAAACTTTCCCGTGAGCAGGTGGAGAGTCTTATAGAAGACCTTGCCGCAGAATACGAACAGCTTGACTCCATTGTAGAAAGCCTTCCCTCGGGACTTATAATCGTGGATACTCAGTGGCACCTTGCACTTACAAACAAGGCCGCAGAACGGCTCATTCCCTTTTCCATAAGACCTTCTGACACCCGAGCGGAATCTCTTCCTGTGTGGAGCCTTATTGATGACGAAAACCTTGCTTCATTTTTAGAAAACTGTGCCAGAAAAAATTCTTCCCACGAAGACGCGGAGTTTTCCTTTGCAAAGGATTCTTCTGTAAAATTTGTTTCGGTAAGTGTAATTCCTCTTGTGCGTAAGTCGGACATTTCTGGTACCGTCATTTCTGTTTCTGACATTACAGAAAAACGCCAGCAGGAAATAATCCTTCACAGAATGGAAAGTCTTGCAAGCCTTACCAGCCTTGCGGCATCTGTTGCCCACGAAATAAAAAATCCTCTAGGGGCAATAAGCATACATATTCAGTTGATGCAGAAGGCGATAAAAAAAGCCAGAGAAAGTGACGGTATGCTTCCCGATCCAAAGTTTATGGAAAATTATTTAGCCGTCGTTAACGAAGAAATTGATGCCCTAAATAAAATCGTTCTAGACTTTCTTTTTGCAGTGCGTCCGGTTCAGTCTGCACCAGTTCTTTCTGACCCAGACGGACAGGTAGAAAAGTTTGCCTCATTCTGCAGACCTGATGCCGAAAATCGCAGAATAAAACTTACCCTTCATCTTGCAAAGAAAGGCGAACGACTTTTAATAGACGAAAAGCTTTTTAGGGAAGTCTTAATGAATCTTACCCAGAATGCATTTAGCGCAATAGAAGAAAGGTTTGAAAAAAAAGACGGAGGAGAATTTGTAATTGAATCTTTTACAAAGAACGACCGATATTTTCTTACCCTTGCGGACAACGGAAGTGGCATGGACGAACAGACTGCCTCTCGCATTTTTGAACCTTACTATACTACAAAGGCAAACGGTACTGGACTTGGACTTACCACAGTCTATAAAATCATAAAGGAATTTCAAGGCGACATTGATGTAAAATCTGTAAAGGGACACGGTACGGTTTTTTCAATAGTGCTGCCTCTTCCGCAAAAAAAGACACTGCTTATTGAAAGCCAGCCAGGAGAAAAAGAATGAAGTTTACTCTCCTTATAATCGATGACGAAAAAAACATAAGGGAAGGTCTTGCCGCAAACTTTGAGATGGAAGACTATACCGTAAAGACTGCCGCAACAGGGGCCGAAGGTCTTGCCCTTATAGAAAAGGGAGACATTGATCTGGTCATAACAGATCTGCGCATGCCGGGAATAAGCGGTGAAGAAGTTCTAAAAAAAGTTACCGCAGAAACGCCTGGTATTCCCGTCATAATACTTACAGGTCACGGAAGCATAGATTCTGCAGTTGATGCAATGCGTCACGGAGCCTACGACTTTCTTACAAAGCCTCTTAACCTTGAGCAGCTTTCTCTTATTGTAAAGCGCGCCCTTGCAGGTAGGGAAATGAGTCTTCAGCATCAGGAACTAAAGCAGCGTCTGGAAGATTCATCGGCACTAAAGCAGATGATAGGAAGTTCTCAGGCCATGCGTAAGGTTCAGGATACCATACGAAAAGTGGCGGACTCTAAGGCCAGCGTTCTGATTACAGGAGAAAGCGGTGTAGGTAAGGAACTTGTTGCAAATGCAATCCACAATCTTTCTTCGCGAAAAGACAAGAACATGGTCTTTGTGCATTGTGCGGCTCTTAGCGAAACCCTTCTAGAAAGCGAACTCTTTGGTCACGAAAAGGGGGCCTTTACTGGTGCCGACCATCTGCAGAAGGGACGCTTCGAACTTGCCCACGGAAGTTCAATTTTTCTTGACGAGATTGGCGAAATAAATCAGAGCGTTCAGATAAAGATACTTAGGGTTCTGCAGGAAAAAAAGTTTGAACGGGTTGGAGGAGAACAGACTCTTGAAGTTGATGTAAGGGTTATTGCCGCAACAAATCGCAATTTGGAAGAAGAAGTTAAGAAGGGAAACTTTCGAGAAGACCTTTATTACCGCCTTAATGTAATTCACATTCATGTTCCTCCCTTAAGAGAACGAAAGGATGACATTCCCCTTTTAATGGCTGCATTTCTTGAGGAATTTAACAAGGAAAACGGAAAGCATATTACCGGAGTGGATTCTAGAGCAAAGTCTGCCATGTACAAGTATAACTGGCCGGGCAACATTCGTGAACTTAGAAACTGCATGGAAAGCGCTGTTGTCATGTGCGGTTCCGACACAATAACTCTTGAAGATTTGCCACCTTCTGTTTCTCAGGCAAGCGGAGAAGAGGTGGTTTCTATTCCCATAGGCACAAGCCTTGACGAGGCAGAAAAAATGCTGGTGCAGGCTAACCTTGCGGCAAAGGGAAACAACAAGAGCAAGACTGCGGAAATTCTGGGCATAGGAAGAAAGACCCTGCAAAGAAAACTTGCCGAGTGGGGTGTGGAAGAGGGGGGCGATGCCTGATTCTATGTACGACAAACTGGGAGATCTGCTTTCTCGTACTTTGGACACGGGAGAGATTCCCTTTGTAAAGGTAGAAGCTAGTTCCCCTTCAGAAGAGTCTTCCTCTAAGACCGAGCCAAGAAATTTGGAAAATGGCGTAAGTTCTGGAGTAAATGCAGATGCAAAAGATGAAGGGCCGTCAGAAAAGAAAGATTCCCCAGAAGAAACTGAAACAGAATTTGCAGCCTATGCCAACAAGACCAAAAAGAAAAATGACTACACCATATATAAATATGTTCCTCCAGAAATTTCTGCCTGCTATGCTCTGCTTGGAATAAGCCACGGTGCCGACAAAAAACAGATTAAGGAAGCATACAAGCAGAAGCTTAAAGCCCTGCATCCGGACCGTTATTCAAAAGATGCCGACATGGAAGAAAAGGCAAATGTCCTTACCCAGCAACTTGTGGAGGCTTATAAAAAAATTACGGTTTACTTAAAAGGGTAAAAAAAAGGGCCGGTTTTAAAGGAGCTTTCCACACTTTTCAAACGGTAAACCGTTCGTGCATCTCCTGTAAAATTCCGAACCCTAAAATATTCTGCATTGCACTCGGCTTTGCAGTATGCTGTCGGACCAGTCCTTGTATCCCGGCCCGCAGTTCGCTCTTTTATGCGGCAGTAAACACTGACTAGATTACAGTTCCGTCGGGAATTACCGCAAACTTTCGTATTACAATGATTCCGTCTGCACTGTAGAAGAGACCATGGTCTCCGTCTTCGTATTTTTTGCCTGTAACATTTATGCAGCAGTTGTTGCCAATGTGGGCGTTCTTGTCGATGATTGCTTTGCCAATTTTGCAACCCTTGCCGATTCCAATGTTTGGAATGCCCTTTGCCTTGTTTTCGGACTTTTGTTCTTCGTCCTCGTAAAAGTCAGCACCCATCATTATTACGCCGTTAAGGTCGCAGCCCTCGTTAATGATTGAGCGTACACCGATGACTGAATGCTGTATGCGTGAGTTTGTAATGACGCAACCTTCGCTGGAAAGAGATGAAGACATGTCTGCATTGTTGATTTTGCTTGGAGGAAGGTTCTTCATGTCTGTATAAATAGGTTTTGTTTCGTCGTAGAAGTTGAAGCTAGGAACCGGATTTGTAAGGTCAAGAGTTGCATCGTAGAATGAGCGGATTGTTCCAATGTCTTCCCAGTAGCCATTGAATATATAACTGTTAACCTGCTTTTTTCCCAGTGCCATGGGGATTATTTCCTTTCCGAAGTCCTTGTACTCGTTGTCAAGCATTTCTTCCATGGTGTCTGCATTGAAAATGTAAATGCCCATTGAGGCAAGATATTCAAGTTCTTTGGGCAGGTCTCCGCGAGATTCCTTGGGGATCTTCCATTCGTCAATGTTCATGTCTTTTGCAGGCTTTTCAAGGAATTCTGTAATGTGGCTTTCCTTGTCAACCTTCATGATTCCAAAGCCAGAAGCATCGCTGCGGTTTACAGCCTTTGCGGCAATGGTTATGTCTGCACCGCTGGATATGTGCTGGTTCATGAACTCCTTAAGGTCCATGCGGTAGAGCTGGTCTCCTGAAAGAATAATGTAGTGGGTAGGCTTCTGCACCTTAAAGTGAATAAAGTTTTTGCGAACAGCATCTGCCGTTCCCTCGTACCAACCAGAATGCTCCAGAGTTTGCTCAGCCGCAAGAATTTCTACAAAGCCGCGGCTAAAGCGGTCAAAGTTGTATGCGTTTGTAATGTGCAGATGAAGTGATGCAGAGTTGAACTGGGTAAGAAGGTAAATCTTTCTGTACCCAGAGTTGATGCAGTTTGAAATAGGAATATCTACAATGCGGTATTTTCCTCCGAAAGGAACTGCCGGTTTTGAGCGTTCTTTTGTAAGGGGGTAAAGGCGAGTACCTTTTCCTCCTCCTAAGATGATTGCAAGAACTCTCGGTTCTTCTGTTGTTTTGTTTGCCATAGTATTAAATCCTCTATTTAGTCTTACTTAATAAATTATAAGACTGCTTTGTGAAAAATGCAAGTTTTTTTTGCTGTAAATGCGTTATTTTTGCTCTTTTACTGGTTTACGGCAATGTACTCTTCTTCAAGAAGGGCAAGGTAGTCCTTTTCTGGCATGGGGCGAGCATAGTAGAATCCCTGAGCAATGTCGCATCCCATGGTACGAAGGAACTGGGCTTGTTCCGCAGTTTCTACGCCTTCTGCAACAGTCTTCATGTTCAGCTTTTTGGCCATTTCTATTACAGAGGTTATGATGATTGACTCTTTTGAATTTGAGGAACCGTCTGAAAGGAATCCCTTGTCCAACTTTATGACATCTGCCGGCATGTCCTTTAGCAGATTGAGAGAAGAGTATCCCGAGCCAAAGTCGTCCACAGAAATAGAAAATCCCACCTGTTTTATGTCGTTCATGGCACGGATAAGGCGCTTCTTGTTTTCGAACATGATTGTTTCGGTAAGTTCCACTTCTATGCGGTTGGGGGCAAAGTTGTATTTTGAAACGATTCGAGTTAGATCCCTTATAAGGTTGGGATTCATAAGGTGAGTGCGAGACAGGTTGAATGAAATGGTAAGGGGCTTGGGGCAACTTCCGTCTGGCGCAGCATGGGACCAGTCCTCAAGAAAGTGGCACACTTCCTCTAGAACTGAAATGTCTATTTTCTGAATGAAGCCGTTGTGCTCAAAGAGGGGAACAAAGGAGTCTGGCGAAAGAAGTCCTCGGTCAGGCTTGTTCCATCGGATTAGGGCTTCCGCTCCCATTATCTTTCCTGTTTCAAAGTAGACCTTGGGCTGGAAGTAGACTTCAAATTCCTTGTTTTCTATAGCCTTGTCCATGGAAAGGGTAATTTCTTTTTTAAGTTCGTTTTCCTTGTCCATGGCCGTGGTGTATTCCATGACGCGATGGGTAAGGGCGTTTTCTTTTCCTTCTTTGCGAGCAATGTTTGCCTTGTCTATCATGTTTGTAATGTCGCCAGAGGGGTCGCTTATGTAGTAAACGCTGGTACTGAATGTAAGATTGTAGCGTTTTGGAAGCATGCGCTGGATGTCTTCTGGCATGGTAGTCATAAAGAAGACCCTTTCTTCTATAAGGGGTAAAAGCTGGGGATTCCGTGTAAACAGAATGAAGGTGTCTGCATAGTAGCGGCAGAGAATTTCACCTTCATTGCACTGGGAAGAAAAAAGGTTGGCCAGTTCCAAAAGAAGAAGGTTTCCCCGTGAAAAGCCGTAACTGTCGTTTATAAAGCTGAAGTTGTCTACATTCAGCATAAGGAACATGTATTCGTTGGGTTTTGCGCCCCTAAGGATTTTTCTTACATCGTGCTTGAACTTTGCAAATGTGGGCAGCCCTGTTATGTCGTCAAATTCTATGCTGCGGACATTTTTCTTGAGCCGATAAAAAATTATCAGCGCAACAGTTGCCGCGACAGCTACAGAGATGACTGCAATGGAAATTGCCACAATTACAAAATTATTCATACTTTTTCACCTACAGATGTTTAACTTTATGTTCAGATTATAACATATTGTTATATAAATTGCAAAGAAAAAATAATGCTGTACCGTGAGTTTAGATTTGTCTTGGGAAGTCAAAAAATCCCTAAAATCCGCCCTCCGAATTCCGATAATAAAAATGAGGATTAGAATATGATTAGAGGATGGTACATTGGTGCAAGCGGCATGAACGCCGAACAAAACAGGCTAGATGCCATTGCCAACAACCTTGCGAATGTTGATACCACCGGCTACAAGCGGGATGTGAGTGTCAGCAAAAACTTTAGCCAGCTGCTGTTAAGGCGGACTCAAGCTGACGGTGTTGTTTCCAGAACTTTGGGCTCTTACGATGCGGCTCCTATAATTGGAACTCTTGATTTGGGCGTGGAGACAAACGAACTGTATACCGACTTTGAGCAGGGCTCATTTAAAGTTACAGACACAAAAACAGACATGGCCCTAGGAAGCGAAGGTTTCTTTGTGGTGCAGACTCCCGACGGAGAACGCTTTACCAGAAACGGAAGTTTTATTTTGGGCAAAGAGGGCATCCTTATGACAAAAGACGGATACCCTGTTCTTGGTGAAAACGGTCCAATCACTTTGGAAGACGATAAATTTTATGTAAACGAAGACGGCATGATTTATACTCAGAACGAAAACACTCTTGTTGACCGCTTTAAAATCGTGCGCTTTGATAATGAGCGTTACCTTAAAAAGCAGGGCGAGTCCATGTGGAATACAAACGAGTATGCCGGAGACTATCACATTGCCGAAGGAGATGAGCGTCCCGTAATCATTCAGGGTTATGTGGAAACAAGCAATGTAAATGTCGTAAATGAAATGGTTCGCATGATAGAAGTTAACCGTGCTTACGAAGCAAACCAAAAATCGGTTCAGAGTCAGGACTCTATGATGGACACATTGTGGAATCGCGTTGCTCAGGTTAACCTGTAGGAGTGGAGGAAGTAAATGGTAAGAAGTTTATGGACTGCGGCAACTGGCATGAACGGTCAGCAGGCAAACATTGATACAATTTCAAACAATCTTTCAAATGTAAACACAACTGGCTACAAGCAGCACAGAGTAGAGTTTGAGGATTTGCTTTATCAGAATGTAAAACTGGCGGGAACTCCTGCAACTGAAGAAACTGTAACTCCTGTAGGCATTCAGATGGGCACTGGTGTAAAGGTAGGCGCCACTCAGCGCATTATGACGCAAGGCTCACTGCAGGCAACTGGTGTGGATACGGATGTTGCCATTGTTGGTGACGGATTTTTTAAGGTTCAGCAGTATGACGGAAGTTGGGCCTACACAAGGGACGGTTCCTTTAAAGTTGACTCCAACGGTCAGCTGGTAAATTCCAACGGTCTTCGCGTGGTTCCCGAAATAATTCTTCCCGAAGGATTCCAGCTTGAAACCCTTAACATAACTGATACTGGCCGAGTCTCTGTAAAGGTAAACGGTGGCACAGAGCCTGTGGAAGTAGGACAGATTGAACTTTACCGCTTTCCCAATGCAGTGGGTCTTGAAAACAACGGTGACAATCTTTACAAGGTAACAAACGCTTCTGGCGATCCCATTGCAGCCCGCCCTGGTTTTGAGGGTATGGGAATTACCAAGCACCGCATACTGGAAATGAGCAATGTTTCTGTCGTAAACGAAATGGTTCAGATGATTGTTGCCCAGCGTGCCTACGAGTTCAATTCAAAGACAATACAAACAAGCGACAGCATGTTAAGTACGGCTGTTAGCCTTAAACGGTAACCTTAACATTCAGATGAAAGTCTGAGTTTGGTTCATATTCTACTCCTTGCGTGCCTTTTGGAATGTCATTCTGAAAGGCGCGTTTTTTTTTGCATTAGCTCTTAGGCTTTTTTTTTAACTGCCGATACTTTAAAAGAGGTAGAATATGACTGTAAACGGAATAAACACATCAGGCGGAATCAGCGCCATAAGCGGAGGTAGTGCCGCACTTCAAAGCGCTCAGATTGGAAAGGATAGCTCCGAATTTGACGATTTGGTAAAAAGCCTTACTGGAGTTTCTTCTTCCCAAATTTCAACAAACCATCACCTTAACGGCGACTACACACAGGGCTTTCACGGAACATACACCAGAGAAGAAGACAAGACAGCACTTCCTCAGGGTGCCGCTGCAAACTCTTCCAACGGTAAGGGTAAGACCCCTACGATAGACCGCACCAGCGAACTGTACGAGCAGTCCATGGAACTGGAAAACTATTTTGTAAAGATGATGCTTTCTTCCATGCGCTCTGCAATGGGTTCAACGGGATTCTTTGGCGGAGAAAAAAGCTATGCCCAAAGCATGTACGAGGACATGCTTTACGACAACTATTCCGAGGCCATAACAAAAAATGCAGGCTTTGGCATTGCAGATCAGATTTACATTCAGCTTTCTGGTCAGCAGGGTTAAGCTAGGAAGTAGGTTTTCATTTTGCCTTTTCCCTTTATTTCTATAACAGAAGCCTCTCCGTAGGAACAGTTTTCTTCCGTCAGGTTTTTTGTTACTTCCGTTACATGAATCTGTCCTGCTTTACCGCTGGATTCCATTCGGCTTGCAACATTTACTGTGTCGCCCCAAATGTCGTAAAGGAATTTTGTTTTTCCTATAACGCCAGCAACTAGGGCGCCTGTATTTATTCCTATGCGGATTTGAATGTTGAATGACTTTGAAAGATTAAACTGAGCCACATCTGCAAGGAGCCCCTTTGCAAATTCTATCATCTTTGAAGCTTCGTCTGCACCCTGCCTGTCGTTTACATAAAGTCCGCAGGCCGCCATGTAGCAGTCTCCTATAGTCTTGATTTTTTCTATGCCGCCAGTCCTTGCCCTTTCGTCAAATTTAGAAAAGAGCTGGTTGAGCATGGAAACAACAGTACTTGCGTCAAGTTCGCTAGAAAGCTTTGTAAAGCCTACGATGTCCGCAAACAGGACCGTTGCCATGGGGTAACTTTCTGCTATCATTGCGTCGGGAGTTTCGGTAAGTGTTTTTGCAACTTCCTTTGGAAAAATCTTTAGGAGCAGGGCTTCCGACTTTCCCTTTTCTATTTCGAGTTCGTGGTTTGTGTTTCTAAGGTCTTCTGTCCTTTCCTGTACGGTTTTTTCAAGAGTTTCCTGATAGCGCTTCATTCTGCGGAACCTGTGGAAGATTGTAAAGAATACTGCCGCCATTACAAGGAGTCCCAACGCAAGCCAGAAATACCATAGTTGCCAGAAGTAGGGCTTTTTTACTATTCTTACCGACTGTAATATGTCGCTAGTAACATCTTCTCCTGTTCTTGCTCTTAGTTTAAACTGATATGTGCCCGGCTTAAGGTTTGTGTAGGAAACAGTGCGTGTCGTTGTCCAGTCTGAAAGGTGCTGCTCAAATCCGTCTAGCATGAAGCAGAATTCCATCTGTTCGGGAGAAATAAAACTTAATCCTGTAAAGTTGATTGAAAATCGCTGCGTTCCTGGCTCAAGTATTATATCACTGGAAGCAAGTTCTTCGTAGGCGTACTTCTGTCCGTCTATGTTTATTTCGGTAATAACTACAGAAGGGGGAATGGGATTGTTCATTATCTTTACAGGGTCGTAAACTGCAAATCCGTCTATGAGGGTAAACCAGATTCTTCCTACGCTGTCCTTCATGGAAAGGGAAGTGGAGGTTGTTCCGTCTGAGCGTATTCCGTCGTTCTTGTTGTAGAACTTTGCAGTAAGGGCTGTGGCTTTTCCTTCCGCAACTTTTTCAAGGTCAGAAAGGGGGACGGAAGAAATGCCCGTGTTGCTGGTCATCCAAACTGTTCCTGTGTAGTCTTCAATCATCTGGAAAATTCCGTCTGAACCAAATCCTGATGCGGAACTAAAAGAAAAAAGTTCTCCGTTCTTGTAGCGTGAAATGCCTGTTCCTGTTGAAATCCATATTTCATCTGCAGGAGACAACTTTGCAATTTTAAAGATAACATTTCCCGAAAGTCCATCATCTTCTTTTGTAAGGGTTTTTGTAATGTTGCCTTCTTTGTCAAGGATTACGATTCCGCCACCGTCAGTACCGCACCAGATGTTTTCTTCTTCATCTTGGAAAAGGGCCATTATGTAGTCGTTGGTAAATCCGTCGTTTCTTGTGTACTGTCTTTTTATTTTTCCAGTGATCCCATCTACTACATTAAGTCCTGTTGTGGTTCCTATGTAGATGTCCCCATTTTTGGCTTCTATAGCAACTCGAACTTTTTGGCCAGTAAGTTCGTCACGCCACATGGTAATTTTTCCGTCGGGCGACAGTTTGAGCTGACCAAAGTTTGCATATGTACTTACAAGAAGGGAGCCGTCTCTAGTAAGTTCCACATGCCTTATGCGGACATTGGCGCAGTATTCTGTCCATTTGTTGTTTACCCTTTGCATGGTGGAATCGTAGCAGTAGAGTCCGTTGTCGGCACCCATCCAAACAAGACCCTGATTTGTGTCTTCTGCAATGGCGTTTATAGAAGTTGGAAGTGAAACCGTCTTGAACCGGCTTAGGGTAAGTTTTTGTAGACCGCCCCGATCAGTTCCCAACCAGATGTTTCCCTCCCTGTCTTCTATGATGGCGTTCAAGTTTTTGTCTGAAAGTCCGTTCTTAAGGGTGTAGCTGCTAAGTACTCCGTCATGAAGAATTACCGCACCTGTGTCCAGTGCAAACCATATCTGGGAATTTGAATCCTGATAGATTGTGTTTACAACAGTTGCCTTTTGTTCGCCAAAGCCAAGGTTGTAGACTTTTTCAGTGCCGTTAAAAATTCTTACCGCATAGTGAGGAGAAATTCCGTACCAAAGGGCGCCATTTTTTTCCTGAGAAATTTCGGTTACATAAGCGTTGGAAAAGGACTTTATTCCGTTGTATCTGAAAAACCTTTCGTTCTGATAGTAGTAGAGTCCGCCTGCATGGGAAGTGGCAAGCCAGATCCGTCCTGCAGAGTCGCAGAAAAGCTTTACTATTCCTGGAGTGTCGCCTTCGTATTCTGAAAGTCCGTTGGGAATAAAGACTTTTCCTTCTTCACTGATGTAGGCCACGCCAGATGATGTTCCAACCCAGATGTTCCTTTCGTGGTCTTCGCAGATTGTGCGCACAGAGTTTCCCGGAAGTCCTGAGTCTTTTGTGTACTGAATTACGGTCTGTCCGTTTGCAGAAATAAAGGTGACTCCCTCGTCATTTGCTCCAACCCACATGTTGTTCTGAGAGTCAAGAAAGAGCGTTCTTGCCGAAATAAAGTTGAAGCGAGAATTTGACCCTTTGTTGTAGATTGAAAAGTCTATTCCATCGAATTTTACAAGTCCGCCGTAAGTTCCAATATTGATGTATCCTTGGGAATCCTGAAGAATTGAAGTAATTGTGTTTCCGGGAAGACCGTCGGAAGAAGTCCAAGTCTGGCTTACATAGTCTCCTAAAAAGTCATCGTCTGTTAAAAAGGGCGTTTCCTGTGCAATGGGAGCGGTAAGGCTGAATGCAGACAGTAAGAGTGCCGGAAGCAAAAAATTATTCTTCATAATGACTAAAACTCCTGTTCCTCTGTGGGGAATCGGACTTATTCTAGTGCATTTTTTGAAAACATACAACAAGGAACAGAGGCGTCCACATCTTGCAAAAAAAAACTGATTGAGGTATAGTGTATGCAGTTTGGCGCTTTAGCTCAGCTGGATTAGAGCATCTGCCTTCTAAGCAGAGGGTCGGCGGTTCGAGCCCGCCATGCGTCATGGGCATCCTTTTTTAGGGTGCCTTTTTTTTTCTTCTGCTTATTTTTTTAACTCGGCAAGAGCCCTTAGGGTTTCTGAATTGTTTGGAAAGATTTCAAGAGCTTGTTCGTAGCATTCAACGGCTTCTGCCTTTTTATTTTTCTTTGACAGGGCATATCCTCTTGCGCTTAGTATGAGGTATTTCTGTATTTCTGATTTTTTTTCTTCCGAAGCAAGAAGTTGGGCCATGGAGTCGGCACCAACAAGATATCCTTTTCCGTAGGGGATGGGGACAGTGCAGTTGTAGAAGTTCCTCATGTAAAGTGCCTGCGTGCAGTGGGGGTCAAGGGTCAGTGCCTTTTCTATGAGCTTAGGAAGTCCGGGAACATATTTTATCTGAAAGGAAAAACCTTTTACAGCCGCATTCTGCATTATTATTTGGGTAAGGTATGCAGTGTTAAAAGCGTTCTGATTTTTTTCTATGGACAGCTCCATTGTCTTTTGAGCCTGATCAAACCAAGAGCCTGCTGTTTTGTAGTCGTCGGTAAAGTAGCTTTCCATTCCCTTCATAAAATAGCAGAGGGCAAGGAGGGCGTCTTTTTCCCAACTGTCATAGTCAGAGGCACCGTTTTGGGCCTTTTCAAAGAGACCGTCCAGTTCTTTCTGAGAAGCAGTGGTGCTGTATACGGCACGGGAATAAGCCTCGTATGCAGGTGGAAACTGTTCTGCAAGGGGCGAGGAAGCAGAGCCTTTCTGAAGGACTGCAAGGGAGGATGTGACAAGAAAAAATACAAACAGTGTCTTTTTCATGGTTTAAGTATACCTTTCTCTTCCATATGACACAAGAGACTTTTTCTTTGTTTCAATTTTTCATGGATTTATAGTTACTATTGACAAAAACATTTTGGGTCAGTATTATGGGCGGCATGAAAAGGATACTTACTGTTCAGGATATTTCCTGCGTTGGAAAATGCTCTCTTACGGTTGCTCTGCCAATTCTTTCTGCAATGGGACTTGAAACTGCCATAATTCCTACGGCGGTTCTTTCTACCCACACTGCATTCAAAGGGTTTACATTTGCAGACCTGACTGACGAAATAGAAAAAATTACTAGCCACTGGAAAAAGGAAGGCATTTCCTTTGACGGAATATACACTGGCTATTTGGGAAGTTTTGAACAGCTTGAACTAATGAAAAAACTCTTTGCCGACTTTGGAAAGGACAGGCTTATTTTTGTTGATCCCTGCATGGCCGACAACGGTTCTCTTTATCCCGGATTTACGCCTGAGTTTGCAAAGGCAATGGCTTCCCTTGCTTCCCATGCTGATGTTCTTGTTCCCAACATTACAGAAGCCTGCTTCCTTACAGAAACTCCTTATCCTCAAACCCCTGTTGTAGACGAAATTTTTGTTGATTCCCTTCTTAAAAAACTTGCGGCACTGGGCCCCAAATCAGTCATTCTTAAAGGCGTTACCTACAGGGAAGGTGAGTGTACCGTGATTGCATACGACTGCATCAGTAAAGAACGAAGCCAGTACACCCACGAACTACTGCCTGTAAAATTCCACGGTACGGGAGACATTTTTGCCTCGGTGGCATTCGGTGCCCTTTCTTTGGGAAAGAGTACGATAGAGGCAGTTCGCCTTGCCGCAGACTTTACGGTTCAGTCCATAAAGGAAACTCTTTCTCACAATGACCACAACTGGTACGGTGTAGACTTTGAGACGGTCTTCCCTCAGTTGCTTGCAAAACTCAAATAGGGTGAATTTGCCTGTTAGTTTTTTCGCAAATCTAAAAATGCAGTATGCAAAATGCTGACAAGTGATGCAGGACAGATGCGCCACAGTCTGTAATGCTAAGAAGCATAGTCTTTAAATTTTACATCATGAAAATAGTTGTTGATTTTTTTGAAACTGTCTTTATGAAGATAAGATTTTGTGTAATCTGATTCGGGATGACTGGATTCGTCCTTCGGACCGGCCTGCAGTCGCTTCTTCCTCCCACTTGGTCGGCGCTCCTTTCGGCTTCGAATCCAAAACGATAAGTCTTTGTTTTTCTTGGAAACTGTCTTTGTAAGATGGTAAGTTACTGCGGAGCACGATTCGGGATGACTGGATTCGAACCAGCGACCCTCTGGTCCCAAACCAGATGCGCTACCAGCTGCGCTACGTCCCGCTGGAGGGATGGAGGATGACGGGATCGAACCGCCGACATTCTGGGTGTAAACCAGACGCTCGTACCAGCTGAGCTAATCGTCCAAAAGTAAGTTGAGTATAGCGAATTAAAAAAGTTTGGTCAAGAGGTTTTCTACACTTTTTTAATAATTCAAAAAAAAAGCTTTTGGTACTGGAAATTCATTTGTATAACAGTTATAATGGGGGTGATTTTCAGCGAATGGGTGGGAATCAAAAAAAATTTTTATGGAGTGAATTCTTACTATGAACAAAGTAGAATTGGTAGACGCAATCGCAAAAGACACAGGTCTTACAAAGAAAGACGCAGAAGCAGCCGTAAAGTCCTTCATCACAGTTGTGACGAAAGAACTTACAAAAGGTCACGAAGTTCAGCTCATCGGCTTCGGAACATTTGCTGTTGGAAAGCGCGCAGCACGCACTGGTCGCAACCCTGCAACAGGCGAGACAATCAAAATCGCTGCAGCAAAGACACCAAAGTTCAAGCCTGGCAAGGCTCTTAAGGACAGCGTAAACAAGAAATAAGTTTCTGTTACCAATGTCTTAGAACCGCTTCCCTACGGAGGCGGTTTTTTTTATGTGAGCCTCTAAAAACTTCAGTTTTTAGAAGCAACTCTGAAAGTGAGATGTTTAAAAGCCCGCAATTTCGGGCTTTTAAACTCGACAGCAACCTCAAATAACAGTTTTTAGAGGTTGCCTTATCTCTTAAGAATTTTTCCCACGCAAAAGAATACAAGAAAGAGTAGCAGGTTCACTGCAACAATAGTGGAACCTACAGGAGTTCCTGCAAGAATTGAGATGAGCATTCCGGCAAATGCATTGCATGTGGAAAGAATCGCAGAACACACTGTTACCGAAAGAAACGACTTTGAAACCCTCATGGCGCTTAGGGCTGGAAAAATCACAAGAGCAGAAATCAGCAGGGAGCCTACAAGATTCATTGCAAGCACTATGATTACCGCAATTATAACAGCAATAAAAAGGTTGAACAGTTTTACTTTTAGTCCCGAAGCATATGCAAAGTCTTCGTCAAAAGTTACCGCAAAAAGTTTGTTGTACGAAAGCACAAAGGCAACTATTACCACTGCCGACAGAACAATGCACAGCCTTACCTCTCCCGAAGAAAGAGTAAGTATGGAAGTAGAGCCGAACAGGGTGGAGCATACATCTCCAGAAATGTTTGATGATGTTGAGAATCTATTCATGAGCAGATAGCCTATTGCAAGGGAACCTACAGAAAGCATTGCAAGGGAAGCGTCTCCTTTTATTGATGTCTTCTGACCTGTCTGCAGAAGTAGTATTGCTGTAAGTATGGTTACAGGTAGCACGAGAATTGTATTTCCGCTAAGGTTCAGTACGGCCGCTATTGCCATTGCACCAAAGGCAACATGGGAAAGTCCATCGCCTATGTAAGAAAGCCTCTTTAGCACAAGGGTTACACCTAGCAGAGAAGAGCAGAGAGAAATGAGTACGCCTACAATGAGTGCATTGCGCACAAATGGATGGGAAAGATAAAAACTTAATTCCGAAATCATATTCTGCATAGGACAGACTTCCTGTATTCTTCCGCAGTACCGAAAAAAGATTCTTCGGAAACATGCAGTATGTGTTTCGCCATGGAAAGGGTCGATTCCATATCGTGGGAAATTTCCATAACTGTAATGTGCCTGTCCCTGTTAAGAGACAAAAGCAGTGAGTTGAATAGTTCCGATGCTTCTGGGTCAAGAGAAGCTGTGGGTTCGTCAAGGATTAGCACAGGTCTTACATTTTGAGGAATTTGTGATGCGCCTTCTACCGCACACAGGGCTCTAGCAAGAAGCACCCTTTGTTTTTGTCCGCCCGAAAGTTCCCTAAAACATTTTGCCTCGTAATCTTCCATTCCCATAAGAATGCATTTTTCGTGGGCCGCCATTTTCTGAGCCTTTGTGTAAAATGGAAGCAGTTTTTTTTCTGTGCAGAATCCCGAAAGAATTATTTCTCTAACTGATGCAGGAAAATCTTTTTGTGCCTCTGTCTGCTGGGGAAGGTAACCTATTTTCGTTTTAAATTCAGGGTTGTATTCTATGGAACCAGAAAGCAGGGGTTGCAGTTTGAGTATTGTCCTTAAAAGGGTAGACTTGCCAGCGCCGTTGTGTCCCACAATGCATAGAAAGTCTTCCTCTTCTACGGTAAAGGAAATTCCCGAGGCAACAGTTTTACCCTGGTATCCCAAAGAAATGTTTTTTGCCTGCATAAGGTTTTTCATGCCGTCTTCCCCTTTGCACAGTCTTCGCACAGTCCGTAAAAGACAGTTCTTGTGGTGTCAAGAAGAAAGTGGTGCTCTGACAGAAAGTGCTTCTGCATGCGGGAAATTTCTTCGCATTCAAGATGAATCAGTTTTCCGCAGGAACTGCACTTGCAGTGGAAGCAGGATGAATCCTTTTCCTTTCCAATGTATTCAAAGCATGCGGAACTTTTTTCGTCAATCACATATTTTTGTACAAGGCCTTCCTGAACTAGCCGTTCCATTTGTCGGTAGACGGTGGCCACTCCCATTCTGTTGTTTTCACTTTTAAAGTGGTCGCAAATGTCGCTAACGGTAACATGGACTCCAGGAATGGATTCCAGATACGCAAGCAGAGCCTCGTGATGTTTTGTGTTGTATTGAATTTCTTTTGCCATAGCCTTACGAAACGAAATTGAAAATCGTTTTCATAATGAATGTAACGCTTTGTAGCTGGGATGTCAAGACTGGGTTTAACAAAAGGTTCGCTTTGTGTTATACTGTTGCCATGAGCGAAAATAAGATAGTGCACTTTGTTGGCATAAAAGGTACGGGAATGGCGGCCCTTGTAGAAGTAATGAGCCGTCAGGGGGTACGCATTACTGGTAGCGATGTAAGCGACCGTTTTTATACTGACGAGATTCTTGAAAAACTTGGCATAAAGGTTCTTCCTTTTTCAGAAAAAAATATAACTGATGATGTGGGGGCGGTAATTTATTCCAGCGCATATTCTCCCGAAACAAATCCCGACCTTATGGCTGCGAAAAAAAAGGGGCTTCCCCTAAAGCTTTACAGCGAGGCTTTGGGAGAACTGTCTCGTTCTGCATACAGCGTGGGCGTCTGTGGAGTTCACGGAAAGACTACCACAACCGGACTTGCTGGCACCCTGCTTAAGGCTGTAAACCTTCCGTCTCAGGCTCTTGCTGGTTCTGTAATTGCTTCTTTCGGTAATTCTTGTACCATGACCTCTGACTCTTTTGCAGAAGGAAAGCCTTCCTACTTTGTTGCCGAAACCTGCGAATATCAGCGTCACTTTCTTGCTTTTAGTCCAAAGAAAATAATCCTTACTTCTGTAGAAAGCGACCATCAAGACTATTACCCCAAGTATGCCGACATAAGAAAGGCCTTTGTGGAATACATTCTAAAGCTTCCCCAAAGAGGACAACTCATTTACTGCGCCGATGATTCTGGTGCCGTGGAAACTGCTGGACTTGCCAAACAGGTTAGACCAGACATAGAACTTATTCCTTACGGAGAAAATGCCTTGGGAAACTATAAACTTACTTTTCTTGAAGTAAGCGGCGACATGCAGTTTTTTACCGTGGGTCATTTGGGGAAATTTGCCCTTACAGTTCCGGGCCGGCACATGGTAAGAAATGCTACAAGTGCAATAGCCCTTTGCTGTGAACTCCTCCGGGAAGAAGGTCTAGAGCCTCATGAACATCTTTCCCAGATTAGGGAAGGGCTTCTTTCATTTACAGGAGGAAAGCGTCGCTCTGAAATTACAGGCAAGGGAAAGACAAAAGGCGGACAGGATGTCATCTTTATGGACGACTACGCCCATCATCCTACAGCAATAAGGACGACTCTTGCTGGCTACAGGGACTTTTACAAAAAGAGAAAAATAATCGTTGACTTTATGAGTCATACATACTCCCGTACTCAGGCACTTCTTGGTGAGTTTGCAGAAAGTTTTTCTGATGCGGATGCAGTTATCATAAACAAAATCTATGCAAGCGCCAGAGAAAAGCAGGGCAAGATAAAGGTTACCGGAGAAATTCTTGCGGAACGAACTTCTTACCAGCACAGGAATGTCTTTTTCTGCGGAGAGTTTGAAGAGGCCGCAAAAAAAATACTTTCACTTTTGGAAGAGCCTTCTGGAAGCGAATACCCCGACGGATACCTTGTAGTTACCATGGGGGCAGGGGACAACTGGAAGGTTGGTTCTCTTGTAAAAGAAGGTCTGTAATCCATTTTTGTTAAGACATAAGGAGACATAATGAATTCAATGACTGGTTACAGTTATGCCGAGTGTGTGGTGGAGGGAACACATGTTTCGGTGGAACTTAAGTCGGTTAACAGCCGCTTTCTTGACTTAAGTGTTTGCATGCCTTCGTTTTTAAATCCCCTTGAGCAGAGGATTCGTGAGGCGCTTTCAAAAAAAATCCTTAGGGGAAAAGTTGACATAAACATCCGCGTGCGTGACGAAAGTCCCGTTACCAAAGTTTCGGTAGATAAAAATGCGGTCCTTTCTTTTTATGAGGCAATAAGAGAAACCGCTTCTGCAATTGGAAAAACTCCTGACGACATTCCTCTTTCTCTTATTATTTCTCAGGAGGGAGTCCTTACTGTCTTTCATGAATATGATGCCGAACTTTACTGGAAAAAAATCAGCGGAGTTTTTGATTCTGTCCTTGAATCTTTTTGTGCAGACCGTGAAAGGGAAGGAAAAAACCTTAAGAGAGACCTTCTTGAAAAACTGTCCTGCCTTGACCAGTGCGCTTCTTTTTTTGAAAAGTGGCAGCCCAAGATGGAGACAAAATTCCGCGAGACCATTACAAAGAAATTCAATGAGCTACTTGCAGACAGGGCTGATGAAAATAGAATCATGCAGGAAACTGCGGCCATGCTTGTAAAGTACACAATCAATGAAGAAATAATCCGCCTTAAAAGCCACCTTGAGGCAATGAGGAAGGAAATAGAAGAAAATCCCGCTCCTGGTAAACGGCTTGACTTTATCTGTCAGGAAGCAAACAGGGAAATCAATACAATAGGGAGCAAGAATCAGTTTATAGAAGTAGGGCAGATGGTCATTACTGCAAAAGATGCCCTTGAGAATATACGCGAACAGAGCAAGAATGTAGAATAATCTGGAGGTTTTTATGCTTGAAAGAACTAGCGGTGTTTTGCTTCACATTACATCACTTCCCGGAACTCCGGGAATTGGAACCATGGGAAAAAGTGCCTTTGCATTTGTTGACTGGCTTAAGAAGGCCAATCAGTCATTGTGGCAGGTTCTTCCCCTTGGTCCTACTGGCTACGGTGACAGTCCCTATGCAAGTTTCTCTACCTTTGCAGGAAATCCCCTCTTAATCGATTTGGACAATCTTGTGGAAAGAGGCTGGGCCAGAGCAGAAGACATTCTTCCTCCTGACTACATCCGTTCCTCAGGAAGCATCGACTACGGTTCTGTGGTGTGGTGGAAGACTCCCGTACTTTACAAGTGCGCCTCCTACTTCCTTGGTAACTGTTCAAAAAAAGACAGGGTAAAATACGAAGCGTTTAAAAACGACCAGAGCCTTTGGCTTAATAACTTTGCCGACTTTACAAGCATAAAGAAATTCTACGATGCTAAGGCTCAGGAAGAAGGCGTTACAGGCATTGACAGCATGTGGAACCGCTACTGGCCAAAGAATCTTGCTTCTCATAATCCTGCGGCAGTTTCAAAGTGGGATGCGGAGCATTCTGATGATGTTGAGCAGATAAAGGCAATTCAGTTTTTCTTTTCTGTTCAGTGGGAAGAACTTAAGTCTTACGCAAACAAAAACGGCATAAAAATTATTGGCGACATTCCGATTTTTGTTGCTGGAGATTCAGCCGATGTATGGGCGTCTCAGCATCTTTTCCAGATTGATAAGAAAACTCTTTTGCAGACTGCACAGGCCGGTGTTCCTCCCGACTATTTTTCGGCAACGGGTCAGCTTTGGGGAAATCCCCTTTACAACTGGACTGCAATGAAAAAGGAAAACTATTCATGGTGGGTTAGCCGAATTAAAAACATGCTCCGTCTGGTGGACATTGTGCGCATAGACCACTTTAGGGGCTTTGAATCCTACTGGTCTGTTCCTGCTGATGCGGAAAATGCAATAGGTGGAAAGTGGGTTAAGGGGCCGGGCAAGGAACTTTTTGACACCATAAAAAATGAACTGGGAGAACTTCCGATTATTGCTGAAGATTTGGGCGTCATTACAGACAAGGTTGCGGCCCTTCGTGACGGATGCGACTTCCCAGGAATGAAAATACTTCAGTTTGCATTTGGTGGTGGCGCTTGGGACAGCGAGGCAAGTACAAATGCCTATCTTCCCCATTCCTTTGAAACTACTCGCTGTGTAGTTTATACAGGAACTCACGACAACGATACCACCATGGGAATCCTGCAGAAGGGTGGTGAGGGACTTAAAAGAAACATCTGCTCTTACCTTAATCTGCACGAAAGCACAGACCTTGAGACTGTATGCCATGCTCTTATTAGGGCGGCATTTGCCTCCGTTGCACAGATGTGCGTTGTCCCCTTGCAGGATGTTTACGGCATAGGTAGCGAAGGACGCATGAACACTCCTTCTACAACGGGAACAAACTGGACATGGCGCATGAGTGACAACCTTCTGGATGAAAGGGGTGCCACCGAACTTGCGTGGTATGCTTCGGTCTATGCCCGCAACATAAAGTCAGACGGAAAGAAAAATGCTTAGAGAACTGCTCGTCCTCTTTACAACATTTTTTAAAATCGGACTCTTTACCTTTGGGGGAGGTCTTGCCATGCTTCCCCTGCTGGAAAGAGAACTTGTAGTCAAAAGAGGCTGGACGACATCTGATGAACTTTTGGACTATTACGCCATAGCCCAGTCTACTCCTGGAATTATAGCTGTTAATGTTTCTACCTTCGTCGGCTTTAAGAGACAGAAAATTCTTGGAGGAATTTTTGCGACAGTGGGAGTGGTAACACCTTCTATAATCGTCATTACAATCATTGCAGAATTTATTTCCAACTTTGAAGACATTGTATGGGTTCAGAAAGCTCTTGCTGGAATAAATGTAGCCGTTGCGGCCCTGCTTACATATTCGGTTTTTACTTTTGCGAAAAAGACAATAAAAAAATGGTGGCATGTCCTGCTTTATGCTGGATCCTTTATCGCAGTGTATTTTTTTAAGGTTCACACCGTAATAGTAATTTTATGTGCGGCTGTCATGGGAATAATAATAGCACTATGTTCCCAGAAGAAAAAAACAGGGGAGGAGTCCTAATGGAATTTTCACTTCTTCATCTTACAGGCATATTTTTTTACATAGGACTTTTTGCCGTAGGCGGAGGTCTTGTTGCTGCTACATTCATGAAGCAGGCCCTTGTTGATCAGTACGCTCTTATTTCCGCAGAAAAATTCTACAGCATGCTTGCCATAAGCGAAAGCACACCCGGCCCAATCGGAATAAACATGGCAACATACATAGGCACCGAACTTTACGGTCCTCTTGGGGGAATCGTCTGCACTGCCGCAGAAGTTCTTCCGTCTCTCATCATCATAATGATTATCGCTCGCTTCTTTATGAAGTTCAACAGCCATCCTCTAGTAAAGGGAGCTTTCTCGGCTCTGCGTCCTGCAACAAGCGGATTGGTTCTTGTGGCCCTGCTTCCTGTCTTTTTTATGACTCTCATCAACACGAGCGCCTTTTCTGCAAGCCACAGCATTCCAGATTTGTTTGTCTGGAAGTCCTGGATTTTTTACGCCATAAGCCTTGTGGTCCTCTTTAAGACAAAACTGCATCCCATTGTAATCATTGCACTAGGGGCTGTGTTCGGGATACTGTTTTGTTAACGCCTTGCCGTCTTCCTTACGGTGTGATATAATTAGACTATGAGTACACATATTAACGCGAAAGACGGTGACATTGCAGAGTCAGTTTTGCTTCCGGGGGATCCCCTTAGGGCAAAGTTTATTGCAGAGCATTTTTTGCAGAATCCTGTTTGCTACAACGAGGTGCGCGGTATGTACGGCTTTACTGGCACCTATAAGGGTCAGAAGGTTTCCGTACAGGGAACTGGCATGGGACAGCCCTCTCTTTCCATTTATGTAAACGAACTTTTCCGCTTTTACAATGTGCAGAAGGCTATTCGTGTGGGTACATGCGGAGCCGTCCGTCGTGACATTGCGCTTAGGGATGTCCTTCTTGCGCAGGGGGCATGTTCCGACAGCGCTCTGAATACATACCGCTTTGAAGGCATGCACTATGCTCCCATTGCAGACTTTTCTCTTCTGAATACGGCTTGGACAAGGGCAAAGGAGATGGGGCTTAATGCAAAGGCTGGTCTTTGCGTTTCAAGCGACAATTTTTATGACGACAAGGAAAAATGGAAGTTGTGGGCGGAATACGGTGCCCTGGGCATAGAAATGGAAGCTGCTGAACTGTATACCCTTGCCGCAAAATTTTCAAGAAAGGCTCTTGCAATACTTACTGTGAGCGACCACATTCTTTTGGGCGGAGAGACAAGCGCCGAAGAAAGGCAGACTTCATTTACAGACATGATTACACTTGCACTGGATACCATAACCGGCTGCAACTAGGGAGGGGACATGAAACCAACATTACTTGTACTTGCCGCTGGCATGGGAAGCCGATACGGTGGAGTAAAGCAAATTTCGGCAGTAGGCAGGCACGACGAGTGCCTTCTTGATTATGCCACTTACGATGCTCGTGAATGCGGTTTTGGCAAAGTCGTTTATGTAATCCGCAAGGACATAGAAAAGGACTTTAGGGAACGACTCTTTGACAGGGTTGCAAAAAACTTTGATGCGGAATATGTCTTCCAGTCAAAGGAATCTCTTCTTGACGCTGGAGAACTTTCTAGAAATCCTGATAGGACAAAACCTTGGGGAACAATGCATGCCGTACTGTGTGCCGAAAAATCTATACACGAACCCTTTGCTGTAATCAATAGTGATGACTATTACGGACGGGATGCATTTAGAACCTTGGGACAGTATCTTTCTGCGGTTGACAAGAACTGTACAGAGCATGCCATGGTGGGATATGTTCTTGGCAACACCATGAGTCGCAACGGTTCCGTAAGCAGGGGCATTTGTACTGTAAAGAACGGCTTTCTTGAATCCATTACCGAAAACACAAAAATTAGTTACAAGGGTGACCACATTGTAAGCGAAATAGACGACCGTGATGTGGAACTTACTGGTAACGAATGGGTAAGCATGAATCTGTTTGGATTTGTACCCAATGCATTTGAAACCTTCCACGAGTACTGGGAAAACTTTAAGGCAACATCCCTTGCTCTTCCCAAGGCCGAAGCTCTTTTGCCTGAAGCTGCAGGACTGATTGTCTCCAAGGGAAGGGGTACAATCAGATTTTTTACTTCTACAGAAAAATGGTTTGGAATGACTTATCCCGAAGACAGGGAAGTCGTAAAGAATGAAATCAGTGCAAAAATTGATTCTGGATATTATCCTGAACCACTCTGGAAAAAATAATGATAAAGTTAAATGCAATTCGTTCTGACAAAGTCTGGGGCTACGAACTGTGGATTGCCTCAACCCATGCCAACGGCTGCCAAAAGGAATTCAAGGATTTTGTAGGCGGAGACTTTCCGCTTTTGGTTAAGTTGATTCAGGCAGACAAAAGGCTTAGCGTTCAAGTTCATCCTGATAACGAAAGGGCCTCCTTGTACGAGCATTGCCGTGGCAAGACTGAGTGCTGGTATATACTTTCTGCCCAGCCTGGTGCCCAAATTGTTTACGGACTTAACGGAGTCTATACAGACCGTGAGCTTAGAAATGCCATAGAGGCAAATTCTTTAGAAGACTGTCTTCGCTATGTTCCCGTAGAAGCAGGTGATTTTGTATACATTCCTGCTGGTACTGTACATGCTCTGTGTGGAGGTGTAAGGCTTCTTGAAGTTCAGCAGTCTAGCGACATAACTTACAGACTGTACGACTGGGGGCGCGACCGTGAGCTTCATGTGGAAAAGGGAATAGCCTGCATAAAGAATGACGGTGTAAGGAATGTGTCTCTTTTTCCGGGAGCCTTTTCTTGCCCATATTTTGAACTGGAAGAAATTACGGTAGAAAAAGAGTATGTGCTCTCTGCCGGTAAGTCCGGTAAGGAAAAAAAGCCTTCCGACTATGTGCTCTATTATGTGATTGAGGGCGAGGGAACTATTAACGGCGAGTCCTGTGGTAAAGAAGACATTTTTGTTCTTGCCCCCGAGGAATCTGCATTAGTCAGCGGAAACCTTCGCATTATGAAAATAATATCTTGGTAACCGCCGACTTTGCTTTGCTTTTTTTAGAATGTGTATGTGTAGCTTAAGGCTATGCGCTTGAAGTACCATTCCCTGCCTGTGGTGGTAAGGAGGGGTTCTTCTCCGCCTGCCGTGTGGGATGTGCTAAAGCTTCTGCGGCTTGAAAATCCTACAAGGAAGGTGAGGGCGCTGTGGGAATCAAATTCAAACTGAGCTAGTGGGCTGATTGAAATGCTCATGAAGTTTCCGTCGTAAGCGGCATTTGTAAATGCGTCATCGCTCAGGTAGCCGTCCATTTCAAACATTACGCCAACTCTCTTTATTACCAGTGGCATCTGGTAAGCAAGAACTGCGTTTACATACTGCTGAAGTCCGTTTACTTTTTCTCCGCTGTTCTGCCACAGCCATATGTCCTTATCTGCTTCTCCAAGAAGTGAGTGGTAGTAAATCTGATAGGAGGCGAGCATTACAACATGAGTCCAGTCACCGGGAATAAGTGCTCCTGTATCAAACTGGAATGTAGCCTGAGCCCATGCCTTCCAGAACCACTTGGAAAATGGAGTGCAGGCTTCGTAGTCGTTTATTCCGTTCCAAGTGCCTGTTCCCTTAAGGCCTGCAATGGTCCATCCTGTGCCTATTTCTGTTCCTGCGCTGAACACAAGAAAGGGAAGCGGGGTAAATGTTGCCTGAATTCCCGGCTTCATTGTAATAGGAGTAAGTTCAAATGTTGAGGCAAGTTCCACATTTGCAGAATTTAAAAGCCAGTTGTCTCCCAGGGGAGTGGGGATTTTATAGGTGAATTTTCCCACAATTCTTCCCTCGAGTCCGCCGTAAAATCCGGTAACAGGGGCAAAATGGTCTTGGCCTGCAACATAGTCCGTCTTTGGAGAAAAGGCAAAATCCGTAGTAATTGAAAGGGCTGTGTTTTCAGGCAGGTCCAGTGCAGAAAGCGGTACAAGGGCTACAAGCACAAAGGCAAATCCCACCGCAAGTTTTGTAAGTTTCATAGGCAACTCCTCTTATGTATGATAGTGTTACTATCATAATTATAGCACAACTTTCAGATAACGCAAGTAAAATTTTCATAAATTTTTATAGCTTCTATTGACAGAAACAAAATGCCGTGTTATTGTTACTTACCATAGAAACATAAATCAAAGGGGTACTTTATGCCGTCAAGAACAGACAGTCTTTACATTACGCTACCCAGCGACCGTTACACACCTTTTTCCCTTGCAAGAAAATTGGGGGCAAGGGCAATTCTTGAAAGCGCCAGATTTAACAGGGGCAGAGAAAGGTTTTCTATTCTTCTTACAGAAGAAGCATTTCATGTGGTGCAGGATGATGAGGGCATTGCCTTTATTATTGACGGCCGCCGTGTTCCATTTACAGAGCCTGTTCTTTCTGAAGACGGAAGCCCTGAAACCATTGCACCGGGAAGTTCCGTTGCCCACAAGGCAGACATTCTTGACGCCCTGCTGTATGTTGCAAAAGAAAACGACATGCCAGTAAAAAGCGATGGTACCCTGATTCCTGTGCCAGCCAGCGGAGTAGGTTACTTAAGCTATGAATTTTGTGCCAGATGCGACACCATTACGCTTTCCCCTCAGATTGACGAACTCCACATTCCAGAAAGCGAATTTATTGTAGGACATGTGTACATTGTCTTTGACCATTTTACAGAAAAACTTCACATATTTGCCCTGAACTACACGGAACATCAGATTGACTTAAAGAAGGCTCTGGACAGGCTTAAGGCTCGCCTTGAAGATTTAGACTTTTCTTATCTTGCTCCTCCTGAACAGCCTTGTGAATGTAGAACCATTACAGACCTTGCCCAAAGCGAAAAGGAATATAAGGAAAAGGTTAGGGAACTTAAAGAAGAGATCGTAAAGGGTAACATCTTTCAGGCTGTTCCTTCTAGACGGCTTCAGCTTGAAAGCGAAACTAGCGCACTTGAAGTTTACCGCCGCCTCAGATCTGTAAATCCTTCTCCCTATCTGGTTTACATTGATTTTGGCCCCCGACAGATTGTGGGCTCTTCTCCAGAAAGTCTTGTTCGTGTACGCGAGGGTAAGGCGTCAATCCGTCCTATTGCAGGAACACGACGCAGGGGAAAAGATGCAGCCGAAGACGAAGCCCTAAAGCAAAATCTTCTTTCTGACCCTAAGGAAAAAAGCGAACACCTTATGCTTGTGGATTTGGCCCGTAACGATTTGGGACGGGTGTGTAGTCAGGGATCGGTGCAGGTAACAAGATTTATGGACTGCGAATACTTTAGCCATGTAATGCATCTTGTAAGCGATGTGGAGGGTTCTGTTCTGCCGGGCTACAAGCAGATTCAAGTTCTTAGGGCCGCTTTTCCTGCAGGGACTGTAAGTGGGTCTCCTAAAATTAGTGCCATAGAAATCTTAAGCAGACTGGAAAAAGTAAAGCGACGGTTTTATGCTGGTGCTATAGGCTACATTCAGGGCTCGGGCGATTTGGACTTCTGCATTGCTATACGGTGCGCCTTAAAGCAGGGCACTACATGGACCCTACAGGCCGGAGGAGGTATTGTCTATGATTCTAATCCCGACCGTGAGTGGGAAGAGACAAACGAAAAACTCGGCGCCCTTAGGGCAGTTCTTGAGGGCACCGGTTTATGACTTCAATCAGTTTGTAATGTCGCCTGTGTCAAAGGGGTCTCCGCATTCGGGACAGAACTTGGGAGGCTTTGTGGGATCAGCAGGTTCCCATCCGCATTTGTCGCACTTGTAAAGGGGTGCCCCTTGTGGCTTTGGCTTACCGCATTCAGAACAGAACTTTCCTTTGTTTACGGCTCCACATGAGCATGTCCATCCTGTTCCGTTTGGTTTAGGCTTTCCGCATTCTGGACAGAATTTTCCGCTTGCAGAGGCTCCGCAAGAAGGACACTTCCAGCTGTCGGCCTTCTGAGCCTGCTGTTGGTTTTGGGTAGAGGCTGCACCCATTGCATACAGGTTTTGTATGGACGCTCCTCCTGCCTGACCAGCCATTCCCATTCCCATAAATGCTGTTGCGGCTCCGTTAGTGTTGCTTGCCGCTGCTTCCATTGCAGATGCTTGTGCGCCTACAAGACGGGCCGCCGCCATGTTGGGGTCTGTGTAGGCAACCATTTCCTGCATCTGCTTGATTTTCTTTTCGTCTTCTTCATCAGCCTTAAGGGAAGAAATTCCGAATGAGACAATTTCCAGTCCGCGGAGTTTTTTCCATTTTTCAGACAGTTCCTGATTCAGGCACTCTGCAAGTTCTGTGCTGTGTCCGGGAAGGGCGGAATACCTTATGCCTTTTTCTGAAAGTCTTGCAAAGGCAGGCTGCAGGGCGGTAAGAAGTTCCGTCTTAAGCTGACCGTCAATGGAGTCTCGGGTATATTCAGACTCAACATTGGAACATACATTCGTGTAAAAGAGGATAGGGTCTGTAATGCGATAGCTGTATTCGCCAAAGCACTTTATGGCAATGTCCATGTCTATTCTTGCCCTAGCGTCTACAACTCTGAAGGGGACTGGTGCGGCAGTTCCGTACTTGTTTCCCAAAAGTTCCTTTGTGTTGATGTAGTAGACCCTCTGGTCTTTTCCAGGTTCACCGCCAAATGTAAATCGTCTTCCTATTTCTTTAAATGTTTCCAGTATGCTTTCGCCAAGGTTTCCTGCAAAGATTGAAGGCTCTGTAGAAGAGTCGTAGACAAATTCTCCCGGCTGAGCGCATAGTTCCGCAACCTTACCCTGATCAACAATAATCATGCACTGTCCGTCTGCAACCGCAATTACAGAACCTTTGCTTATGATGTTATCTGTTCCCTTTGTATTGGAAGACCTTTTCCCTGTTCTCTTTTGACCCTTTACCACAAGTGTGTCGGCGGTAAGGGAGTCGCAGTAAAAGTATTCCTTCCACTGGTCGGCCAGAGTCCCCGAAACTGCGTTAAGTCCTGCTTGAATAAGTCCCATGTTTTCCTCCTTAGGATGCCTTGATTCGTGCGGAGGGTTCAATACCCCGACGCTCTGCGTCGAAATAAAGGGTATTGA
>CALCRU010000002.1 GCA_937894335.1 uncultured Treponema sp.
AAAAAACCCCCCGCCACTCAACGAGGACAGGGGAAAAAGGAGAGGAGGATGCAGAAATCATGCTTTGCGGCTGTGTTAAAAGCTTATCTCTTGCAACTATATAACGCCCCTCCAGAGCCAAAGTTACAGAAAAATTTGGATTTTATAAAAGATTCTGTCTAGTATCCTGTAACCTCTTCAAAAGTAAAGGATTTAACCTTTCCAATTTCTTCTGTAGCGGTATCGTAGTACATGCATGCAAAACGCTGGAGGTTCCGCGAATTTATGAAATATATTCGGCTTCCGCGCACATACACGGTTTCGGTATAGTCAAAACTGAACTTGGCGATTTTGCAAAGTTCCCCCTTTTCAACATCCAGTTTCCAGATTTCATTGTTTCCCCATCTACCAAAAACCGCATAAAGCTCACCCCTAATTTCAACCATGCGGAATAGAAACATTCCCTCCGGATCATTATAGGGCAGGGGAATCTCTGCATAAGGCTCTGTCATATTATCCGTCTTATATATCACTATATTAGGATACCAAGGGGCTATGTCATCGTTAACAACAATAAAATCATCATACACGCATAGAACGCTCATAACTTCATAGGTTGAATTCTTTTTCATTGGAAATGTTTTAAATTTCTCTACCTTGCCAGTGCCTCCGTCAAACTTGGCGATATAATTGAAATCCTTATATTGGTAGGACATCCAATAATTACCATTCTTATCAGCGTGTGGAGTAAACACATTGCCACTTGTGTATATGGGAATTGTTATGCCCCTAGCACTTACCCTGCCAGTTTCGCTGTCAAAGAAATTTACACTACATGTCTCACTCCCGTTCGCATAGCCAAAAGTCTCAATCATACCGTACCGGCTCTTCAACTCGTTGTTGTTGTTCAGGTTGGCAAATGTCCCATTCACGGCATTTTTCGTTACGGTGACTTTTCCAGTTTCCGCATCAAGGCAGCCTATCAGTCCACTGGACTCGCCTGCATCGTAGTATTTTGTCGGACTTCCCATTTCTACCGCCCTCCAGTTGGAAAGCCCGTGGTTTCCTGCAAAGAAGGCCCAGTCATGCACGACTTCGTTCTCCCAGTCATACACGACAAAGATGTCTCCTGCCTCCTTCATTCTCTTGCTCCCAAATGTTACACTCTGTTGGTACACGGGCATCGTTATCACTATCGGGTCATTCAGCTCTGCAAACGGCTCCATGGAAGTCTTTGTCACTATATGGGAAATATCGCTTTCGGTCATAAACAAGCCGTCGCAGGAAACCAAAAACATGATGACGGACAATAACAGAATGCACAAAAAATTCTTTTTCATTTTTCCTCCTCCTTTGTTTAATAATTCTTATATTCCGTTATGGGTGTCGTTGAAAATGTCAGTTCAAAATGTTCGGGAAAAATTATGGGCATGCATTGTGAAAAATCATAATTTCCGTTAGCCTCTACCCAAGAGCGCCAAACTATCTGAGAACAGTAGAAGGAATTTGTCCACCACTTCTCCTGAAGGACACCACTAAGGAGAACTGTATCAACAATATCTCCAACAAGGCTATATGGAGTTCCAACATGTTCCTCCGCATAACGAACAGCTTTATCGGCATCTCCTGCAGACGAAGAAAAATCAAACCAGATATACGGAAAAATCCATAACCATCGTATCTTTACAACTTTTTTCCGCATCTGAAGTATTTTAACATGCTGAGCAGACCCATTGGAATTTCCCGCCCAGTATGCAAGAGGTTCCTTTTGTACACCATCAATTTTTCCTTTCCATGTGACAGACTTTCCATCATTCGGCCAGGCGGAAATTGTTGTTTTACTAAGCCCATCTTCCTCCCATTTTGGATTCCACGAATCCTCGCTCATCATTGCAGCATGTCCGATATAAAGTCCCCAACCAGAAGATGTTACAGAAGACGAATCTCTGCAGATGAGTACCCTTCCCTTCTTATAGGCGGCTTTAAATTTTTGAACAGATGCAGGGTTAAGGTCGTTCGAATGAAGCTCCACCAAATCACCTTTCGATGATGAGGAAGACCTTTCACTAGAGGAAGACTTTTCCAAATTCCAAGCCACTTCCGCTTGTTTCAAAAGAGAGGTGCGTTTTTTTATATACAGAGAGAGGAATAGACCACCTGAATTGTTCACGGCAGAAGAACGATTCGCAAGCTCGCGCATTGAACTCAACGCTTCATTATCAATTTTTATTATTTCAAGCAGTTCTTCATCTTTTTCAAGAACTTCAGTCGCATGTTCAATCTCCTGATTCTGATACTGTTCAAATATGCTCTTTTGAACATCTGCATCTAACTCTGAAAATTTAATAGAGTTTCCATCTTCATCCTGCATATCACAATCTTCAAGAAAGTCCATGCAGGGGGCATCATCCAAGGCACTTCTTCCGTAGGAAAGATTCGCCCACATATTCATGTTTTTCACATACTCTGTAGCAACACCTTTTGGTGTGGTATCATGCACTACAGACTCTGTTTCTTCAAGCAAAGGCTGAGAGCATGACAAGAAAAATCCGCCTGCACACACCAAACCAACAATCAAAGCATTTGTTCTTTTCATTTTTCCTCCAAACTTTTTTGTCGCGACATGAAAATTATGCACGCTTTTTCTTACAGCGCAAGATGATTTTAAAAGAAATAACCGCGGTTACCGAAAAAATAACCGCGGTTACTGGATGTTTTGTATAGCGTTAAAATATGGGAATTATTTCTATTACAACTTTATCTGATTCAGGGCAGAAACAAGGGCGTTAATGCCGGCTCGTCCTACGCTGGTTGATTTTCCTGCACCCCAGTAGTCGTTTCCGTCTTCGCAGGTAATCTGAACATAAGCAATGGCTGAGGTATTGTTTCCCGTGCCCACTGAATGTTCGTGGAATGCGGTAATCGTAAACTTTGGAGCAGGAGTTGCACCCAAGGCTGTTGCAAAAGCGTCAATGGGACCGTTACCCTTGTCGCCCACAGTATACTGACTTCCCTTCCACATAACCACGCCACGGCACAGTGTAGTCTCGTCAGATTTTCCCTCAAGGTGAGTTTCTGCCAAATCTACAATTTCAAGGTTGCCCTTTGCCTCAAGCCATGTTCTGTTAAAGATGTCGTAAATTTCTTCAGTCTTAAGTTCACGCTGAGCGCTGTCTGCCGCAGTCTTTACCGCCGCACCCAAAGCAGGATGCATTGCCTTTGGAATTGAAAGACCGTAGTCCTGCTCCAGAATGAATGCCGCACCACCCTTTCCGCTCTGACTGTTTATGCGGATTATTCCTTCGTACTGGCGACCAATGTCGTGGGGGTCAATAAGCAGATAGGGAACATCCCACAGTGCGTTTTTGTCCATCTTTGCACGGGCGGCCATTCCCTTGCGAATTGCGTCCTGATGGCTTCCGCTGAATGCTGTAAAGACAAGGTCTCCCACATAGGGCGTTCGGGGAGGAATTTCCATTTCGGTAAACTCAGTGTATTTTTCTCCAAGGGTAACAATGTCCCTAAGATCAAGTTCGGGGTCTATGCCCTGACTGAACATATTAAGGGCTACAGTTACAACATCAAGATTACCCGTGCGTTCTCCATTACCAAAGAGGCAGCCTTCTACACGGTCTGCTCCAGCAAGAAGTCCCAGTTCGCAGGAGGCAACACCAGTACCGCGGTCGTTGTGACAGTGGGTGCTTATAATTACAGAATCGCGGTTTGTAATGTGACTTGCAAAGTATTCAATCTGGTCTGCATAGACATTTGGTGTGGAGCATTCTACGGTTGTGGGAAGGTTAAGAATTATCTTGTTGTCAGGAGAACATCCCCACTCATTTTTTACTGCCTCACAAATTTCCACAGCGTAATCAATCTCCGTCATGGAAAAACTTTCGGGGGAATACTCTAGGCGGATTTTCTTTTTTTCTTCTTCGGACAGGCAGCTTTTAATGCACTTTACACCGTCAACAGCAATTTTTTTGATTTCTTCTTTTGACTTGTTAAAGGTGTATTTTCTCTGCGCAGGAGAAGTTGAATTGTATATGTGGAAGATTGCTTTAGGAGCCCCCTTAAGACAGTCAATAGTGCGGCGAACCAACTGCTCACGAGCCTGACAAAGAACCTGAATGGTAACATCATCGGGAATGCGATTTTCTTCTATGAGTCTGCGAATAAATTCGTATTCAGTGTCGCTTGCGGCAGGGAAACCTACTTCTATTTCCTTAAAGCCAACCTTTACCAACATGTCAAAAAAGGCAAGCTTTGTTTCTATTCCCATTGGATTTACCAAAGCCTGATTTCCGTCACGCAAATCAACAGAACACCACAGTGGAGCCTTTGTAATTTTAGCAGCAGGCCACTTGCGCTCCGTAAGCGGAATGTCAGCAATTGCCGCATACTTGCCATTAGGATTCATACTTACTTTACTCATATCATTTCTCCTTACAATGTGGCACGGATGCCACATCAGTTTGTTTACAAATTAAATATGTAAGTTTTTGCACAAGCGAAAACTTAGGGTCCAAAAATACAGGGAAGTAATCTTTGGACACTTACATGCAAATTTTTGCGTAACGAAAAAAAAAGACCCGCCGCCGAAGCAACAGGTCTGTTAAGTGCATGTAAAAAACACCGTCAAACTACCTTCAGCTTCGGCTTGCCTTAGAGGAAAAAAGAAGAAGTAGTAGTTCATTGCGTTTCATGTTTAGAGTGTAGCACATAAGGCATTCTAATGTCAATGCACTAGCGTAACTTTTTAAACAGCTTCTCAAGGTTGGTGTTAAAGTCGTCAGTGGCTTCTCTAAGTTCCCTAAGGAAGGAGTTTTCACTTAGCGTTCCAAGCACGGCTTCAACTTCTTCCTTATTGCGGAAAGTTATTGAACGGAAGAAGTCTGTGTAGTCCTTTTCCCTTGAAGAAATTGAAGACTCCAGCATTTCAAACGAAACAAATGCAACATCCCTCGTAATGTCAGAAAAAATTTCCGAAGTAAATTCCCTCAGGGGGCGAGAATAGAGTCGTTCAAAAATGTAAAGAGCGTACCGAGCCTTGTAGTCAATGTAAAGTTTCTGGCACTCGTCGTAGAAGGCATGCACTTCCTTCCAGCTGTTAATCTGATTTTCCTTTATAAGTGTAAAAAGTTCCTGCACTTTCTGCTCAGGAATAATCTGTCCGCCTGCATTAACCCACTGGGTAAACAGAGGAATCTCTTCCAAAGATGAAAGATCTTCTTCTGCAAGGCTTTCCTTTCCGTTGAATGAACACCATGTAATAAGTGCATCGGCGGCAAAGTATTTTAACACCCTGCGGTAGGCCCTGTATCCTTGAAGAGGCTTATAAATTACCGCACCATATTTTTTCTGACATCGGTCATCAGAAAGAAGAAACTGGGAATACTGAGCATGATGCAGAAAATCTTTTGCAACAGAAAGTCCTTCATCCGCAGAAACAGAAAGGGCCTTTGTCCTGTATTCAGAAATTACATCTGGCTCGGCATTGTAAACTGTCATTTTTTTGCAGGAGTCTTCGTCAAGAATAAGGTAACGGTAAGTAAGTTCTATAATCCTATCCAAGGCGCATAGAGCTTCCTGCATAGTGTCAGGTGCAAAGGGATCAGTTTCTATGTGCTGAACTTTTACAATTCTCTTGTCTCTGGATGCAAACTTAAAGCGGTTTCTTTCTATTGCAAACATGTTGTAGAGGAACCAGTATCCTGGAATAATGTGCACCGTTCCGTCTTCAGGACTTGCGGCAACAAGACTAAAGGGATAGGTTATGTTTAGTTCGTTCTTATAGCTACCCTTAGCAACAAGTACAAAAGAAGCAAACTTAGAGTCATACTTAAAGTCGCAGCACAGCCCAGGCCAGAATCCTCTTCCGGCAATCATTTCGCCATCGGGTGAACGGGAGTTGTGGTTTGAGCCGATTGTAGCAGCAGAGGCAATGTTGCTCTGTCCCTGCAATGTAGAGGCAATCAGGAATGATGAATTGTGATGCTGTTCGTGGAAAGGGAAAATCAAATTGTTAAGAAGTTCACAGCATGATACGGTAGAGTTGTCTCCCAGTACGGAATTTAAAAGACGGGCACCATACTTTAACTGGCAGTTTCGTCCTATAACAAAGCGTACCGCTACAGCCTGATAGAAGACCCTGCTTCCGAATCCCATTATTCCGTTTACAAGTTCAACTCCCTCTCCAATCTGACTAGGTTCTTCTGGAGAGGAAAGCACTGTTATGTTCTTAAGTTTAAATGCACCCTTTATGTAGGCATTGCTTCCGATTTTTGCATCCTTGATGAGGGTACAGTTTTTTATTACGGCATCGTCGCTTACAATTCCGTAAGTATTGTTTTTTTTGTCGTTGCCGCTTTCGGTAAGTTCCACAAAGCGCTGCATCAGAAGTTTGTCTTCGCGGTAACGGGACCAGAGAAATGCATCAGCAGGAATCATTGTCTCGAAGGGAAGCACAGAGCGGTTTCCGTTTTCGTTACCAACTCCAATCCATATGCGGATATCTTCGCTTTCTCCTTCCTTTAAAATTCCGTTTCCAAACTTGGAATGTTTAGTGCAGGACATTTCCTGAATGTTAAAAAGCATTACCCTGTTGCCAATGCGATAGTTTACAAGATAGCTTACATTTTTTACCACACAGTCATCGCCCAAAACCACATTGCTCAGCATGGAATGATATATACCAGTGTCAAGTTCAAGGTCGTGGTATTTTAAAGTTGCGGCTCTTATTTTTCCAAGTACCACCCATCCAGAAAATTCACTCTGAACAATCTGACTGGCGTTAAAGGCTCCTTCTTCTTCTGGCACAAATACATTTTCCCAAGATGAGTCAGAAGAAATGTTTCTGTTTTTAATGAGGATTTCCTTTTCGTTCTCTGTAAGGTGACGCTTACCCTCAAGAACAGTGTTTGGGGGCAGTTCTGCCTTTAGGGCGGATTTTAAACTTACCTGTGCCATGTTTCCATTATACGGAGTTTCTTTTTTGAGGGCAATATGCTATACTTACCCATATGAAAAAAAAGCTATTTCTTTGTCTTGGGATTATTCTCTTTATCATACCGGCTTTTTCAGGGGAATCATTCAGTCTTGAAAACGACGGTGGCAGGGTAAGCATTTACACGCTAGAAAACGGCATGTCAGTCTTCGTCATGCAGGACTCTTCCTCGGCAGTAAGCTCCATGGAACTTGCGGTAAAGGCTGGCTATTCTTCCCAGACTGCGGCAAATGCAGGATTTGCACCCCTTTATGTTAGGCTTTTAAGGGGAAGCGGCGAAGGAGTAACTGCATCATGCAACACAGAAAGCGCCACATATTCTTTATCATCTTCTCCATCCCAGACAGAAGAAGCACTTGAAAAACTTTTTAAAACTGTAACGGAACCCTACTTTACCAATGAGTATATAGAAATTACCTACAACAACCTAAGGGACGAACTTACCGCTTACGAAAAAACAGCAACAGCACTAATCAACTCGACAATAGACTCAAGGGTATTTTCCGAAGCGCCTTGGAAGCAGGACTCTGGAGCCTACCCTGCACTATTTGCATCTTACAGTCCAGAAGAAATTCGCACTCAGATTTTAATGTTCAGAGATCAACTTTATGTGCCTTCAAATTCGGCCCTTTTCGTAACCACACCCCTTGCCCCCAGTGCCGTAATTTCCATGGTAAAAAATACTTTCGGCTTATGGCAGGGAGAACAGAAAAAAAAAGCAGAAGAAACAAAACTCATTCCTGAGCAAAAAAGAAAATTCGTAATTGCAGACGATGCATTTTCTAAAGACCTTACCCAACTTGTAGTTCAGTTTGTAACCCTTACTTCAAGCGAAGCCGACTGTCTTTCTGCCGCATTCAACTCTGTTTCTTCTCCATACACAAAGCCCCTTCTTTCACAGCCTCTTCTTGCACTCCGCTCCGCAGACTATCTTGCATGCTCTAGTGCGCAAAGGTCAGATTCTTCACGGCTAATTTTACAGGCTCTTATGGAAAAGCCCTACTCCCTTTCACAGACTGATGATGCAGAAGACGCCTCTGTGGCTCAACAGGCCGACATGTTCGTACAGTCTGCAAAAAGTGCAGCAGGCCTTACCCGTCGGGAATTTGTTCAGGCACAATCTGCAGTTCAAGCCCAATACAAAAGCAGCATGGCAAACTCTGTAAAGGCAATGCAGTTTCTATGCGACTTCTGGGCACACGACTCAAGTTACGGCACAGACGGATTTTACTCACGATTTTTAGACAGAAAGACGGCATCCTTTACCCTGTCAGAAAAAAAACTTGCTCTTGACTTTCAAAAAGAAGAACCTTTTGTCTTTGCAATGGTAAATACGGAAACCTATCAGGCGCAGAAAAAAGAATTTGAAGAAGACGGATGGACTTTGGTTACAAGGGAAAATGCAGCATGGTACAAAAATGAAGAACTGGCGCAGAAGGCACTGGCGGTAAAAGACGCACAGAACACAGAGGCTCTAGATGCAACCGCAAGAACATACTTTGCAGACGAAGAACTTACAGACGCCCAGCGCTACTATGCATTAAACGCAGAACTGTTTTTTACAGGAACCCTTGCAAACGGAATTCCAATAACTCTAAAGGAAACGCCTCACTCTCAGACGGTTTTATTTTCTCTTGCCATACAAGGAGGAGAACTTGCCTCTCCTCAAGGAGAACTTTTCCTTAGGACAATTCTTGTAAACGCCTTTGCAACAAACATAAATGCAGAAATAAGCGCACTCAGTCAGCAGAATGCTTTTTCCAGTCAGCCTCAAATAAAGGCTTACACACAGGAAGCAGTGTCCTACATTACGGTGGAATGCCAGAAGGAAGACCTAATGTCAGCACTTACTGCAGCAAGCAATGCGGTCATCTTTGGAGAAATAACTCCTGTTGTTGCAGACTATCTTGTGTACGAGCAGAAGGGAGAATGGGGAACAAAAACTCAGGACATTACCTATCAGCTTTGGGCAAATGCAGTAAGGGAAATTTTTAAGGGAACTCCATATGAATCAATTTACGGCACTAACCACAAGGTGCTTTCCAATACGGCATTTAATTCAGTTGCACTTGCCTACACAAAACTCCTTGATGCGGCCCTGTATTCAATCGTCATGGTAGGAGACATTGACGAAGCAGATGCACTTAAGGCTGCAGAAGAAACATTTGGAAAGCTAAAAGAACAGACTGTAAGAAAAGCGTATCCTGCAGTTCCAGAACCAAGTTTTTCTTCAGGCGTAACATTCGTTCAGCTAAGCCACACCTTTATGACCGACATGCCAGCAGAACTTGCAAGTCCTGAATCTCCACTACTAATTCCTACAAAAGAATTTTCAGATCCTGTTGTAGCCCTCTTTGCAACTCCTTCTTTAAATTCTGAGCGACAGATTTTAAATGCACTGCTTTACAATCTTGCGTACCGCATGCAGAAAAAACTTCCTGTGGGAACATCATGTACTTCAACAGGAGCAAGTGGACAGCTTCATGTGGCGTCAATTCAGGCGGATTCCATTTTGCACACGGAAGACTTTGACAATGCCTACAGACAAGCAAGAGCAGAACTTATAAAGGAACTTAGCGCGGAAGACGGAAACATTTCCCTTACAAAAAAAATTCTTTCAGACTGGATTGTAAAGGAACTTTCAGACACTCTTACAAACGAGGGAACAGCAGCCCTTATACAGGAGGGTCTACGATCAGGAAACGCCACCCAGTATCTTTCCGACTTTCTTTTTATGGAAACACTTGAAGCCCAAGATTTGCTTTTTTACGCTCAGGAACTTCTACCTGAATTTCCATTTACGGCCTACTCCGCTGACTCGCAAAAATAGCGTCCATCCGCCGATCATGATCTTCTACAGGAAGGCTTTCCACAACTTGGGAAGAAAAGCATATTCCGCATGCATCAAAGTTGCAGTCCCAAGTTTCCGCTTTCAATAAAAATCCGTCGTAATACCCCTTGCCCCTTCCCAGACGACATCCCTCTTTTGTAAAGGCAAGCCCTGGAACAAGGATGCACACTTTTCCCCAAGGAACAAAGGGATTAAGTTTTTCTATTTTTGGTTCAAAACAGAGAGTGTTTTTTTCAATCTGACTTTCTAGACTCTGCGAGGGATTCATGGTGTAAAAACACAGACTGTTAAATTCTTTTTTGTTCACATTTTCTGTTACGCATTTGGGAAAGCAAAGAATTTTCTTATCCTCAAGAGCTGTCTGATTTACAAGGGAAACATCAAGTTCTTTTTTTAGGGGAATGTATGAAAGGATGCAGTTGGCATTTTTATAAAAGTCTGATAACAGAAAGGCACGGCAGGCTTCCAAAGATTCCCGTTCGCGTTCTTCAGAAGACATTGCGTTAAGCGTAAGTTTTATTTTTCGGCGAACTTCGTTTTTTGTTTCCATGAGCAAAGTGTAGCACATAGCCAGCAAATTTAATAGACTTTTGGGCAGATGCATGGTATACTGTTGGAATGAGAACTCACACATTCAGGGGAGGAATTCATCCTTCCGAAAAAAAGGAATTAAGTAACGGCTGTCCCATAACCGATGCTTTTCCTTCTTCAAAGACAGTAACCATTCCAGTTACCATGGGTGGCGCACCAAACATGCCACTGGTAAAGGTAGGAGACACTGTTAAGAAAGGCCAGGTAATTGCCTCAAGCGATGCCTTCATGTCAGCACCTGTTCACGCTTCAGTTTCCGGCACAGTAAAGAAAATCCAGAACTGCATGGTAACGGGCAACACAGAAGTTCCCTGCATTATAATTCAGGCAGACGACTCTGACGAAACAGACTACATGCCTCCTCTGGATCCCTTTAGCTGCGAAGTGGAAGATGCACTTAAGCGCATAAGAGATGCAGGAATTGTGGGAATGGGTGGAGCGTCTTTTCCGACTCATGTAAAATTAAATCCGCCTAAAGACAAGGAAATAAACTATGTTCTCTTAAATGCGGCGGAATGCGAACCCTACCTTACAGTAGACGAACGCACTCTTCTTGAAACTCCAGAAAAAGTAATAGACGGTCTTGCAATCGTACTGCGCCTTACCGGTGCCAGCGGAATAATCGCCATGGAAACAAACAAGGCCTACATTGTTCCAAAACTGAATGAAGCCATACACGAAAAAAAATATGACGATGATATTTCTGTGGAACTTGTAAAGACAAAGTATCCCCAGGGAGGAGAAAAAAATCTGATTCAGGCCGTCCTTGGTACGGAGATTCCTGCAGGAAAACTTCCAGCAGATGCAGGAGCCGTTATCATAAATGTGGGAACAGTCTGTGCAATCAGCGATGCATTCCGTTTTGGAAAACCCCTCATTGAAAGGGCACTTACCATAAGCGGTGGAGCATGCGCAAATCCCTGTAACATCCGCGTACCAGTGGGAACCCTTGTAAGCGACCTTATGCCTGACACATTTACACTTAAAGAAGGAGAATGTGCAAAAATAATTTCGGGCGGTCCAATGATGGGTTTTGCAATGACAAGCCCCCAGTTTCCTGTTGCAAAGGGTACAAGCGGAGTAACATTCCTTACGCAAAAAGAAACCTACCTTACCGATGAAGACCCCTGCATAAACTGCGGACGCTGTGTTTCAGTCTGCCCCATGCACCTTACTCCAGTGATGATTGTAAAGGAACTTAAGGCTGACGAACTTGAGCTGGCAAAAAAATACGGACTCATGGACTGCATTGAATGCGGATGCTGTTCCTATGTCTGCCCTGCAAATCTGCGTCTTGTTCAGCGCATAAGGGTAGGCAAAAACAAGGTGAGGGCACAAATGGCAGCTCTTAGGGCAAAAGCACAGGCACAAGGAGGCGCAAAATGAACGCTTCGGACAACAAAGTTTTTTTTCTTTCTTCAAGTCCCCACTTTACAAAGGGAATTTCAACACAGCTCATAATGCTTACTGTACTGATTTCTACACTTCCTGAATGTGTATACGGCGTAATGCTCTACGGCGTGCGTGCCCTGGTAACAATTCTTGTTTCAGTTGCAAGCGCAGTTGCATTTGAGGCGCTGTTTCAGCTAGTTACAAAACGAAAGGTTCGCGTTTACGACCTTTCTGCGGCGGTAACGGGAGTTCTTCTTGCCCTAGTACTTCCCTCAACAGTTCCAGTGTGGATGACTGCATTGGGAGCGGCGGTTGCCGTAGTTGTTGCAAAGGGACTCTTTGGCGGACTGGGGCAGAACACATTCAACCCGGCCCTTATTGGACGAGGATTTTTAGTAATCAGTTTTGCAGGAGCCATGGGCGCAAGTTGGTTCAATCCTGATGCAGCGGTAAACAAATGGAGCTATGCACTTACGGGAGCACAAAACGCTGATGTAATCTCTTCGGCAACAGTACTCCGTTCGGTAAAGGCAGGAAGTTTCGTTGCAAGTCCAGATTCCCTCTGGCAACTTTTTGTGGGTCATCAGGCAGGATGCATTGGAGAAACTTCTGCACTGCTTATTTTAATTTCTTTTGCATTCCTTCTAATTTGTCGCGTAATAGACTTTAGGGCTCCACTTGCAATGGTGCTTACAGTCTCCCTTTGCACATTTATTTCTTCACTTGTGGAAACCCATTCTGCTTCTCAGGCAGGTCTTGATGTCCTTGTGGCCTTATGTACAGGAGGACTTCTTTTTGGAGCCACATTCATGGTAACAGACTATGCCACCACACCTGTTACTAAACCCGGACGGATTGTCTTTGGTGCTGGATGCGGACTTATAACATTTTTAATAAGACGCTTTGGCGGTTACCCAGAAGGAGTTATGTTCAGCATACTGATTATGAACGCCGTAACACCCTTCCTTAACAGACTTACCGTAAGAAAATACGGCTACGGGAAAAAGGCCCTTAAAAAAGCAGAGCCTAAAAAAATAGTGCAGGACTTTAACATAAAAGACGCAAAGACGGAGGAATCAAAATGAGTTCACAGGAAAAGACAAAAGATTCCAACGGAATCTTCCCCATGATAAAACTGGGGCTTATTCTGGCAGCCTATGCTGTTGCCGCCTGCACAGTGCTTGCGGTTGTAAACAACATAACCTCTCCCGTCATAAGACACAATCAGGAAGAAAAGGCAAACAATGCCATGCGTTCGGTTTTTGCAGAAGCCGACAGTTTTATGGCTCCCGAGCACACCGCTATTGAAGGCGCAGGAAACATCAGCATAGATTCACTACAGCTTGCCTGTAAGAACGGAAAAGTAATCGGGGCAGTTGCACAGGTTACAGGTCCCACTTACGACACTTCTACAGTTATGGTGGGCATAAGCCTGGACGGAACCATTACTGGAGTCCAGTACCTTTCTAATACTGACACACCGGGATTTGGTCAAAAGGCTAGCGACCCTACATTCCATCTTGCAAACGGCAAAACCTTCTACGGACAGTTTGAAGGGAAAAATGCCCGTGAGGGATTTGTCACAGGCGTTACATTTGATGCAATCAGCGGCGCCACAATCACTTCTGACGGAGCGGCGGCACTTCTTACTACGGCAACAGACTCAATCATGAAAGTTCTTGCTTCCTATGCAGGAAACGGGGAGGTTCAGTAATGAATAAGAAACTTTCTATTTTTACAAACGGATTTGTAAGGGAAAATCCCCTGCTTGTTCTTAACATAGGACTTTGTTCTTCTCTGGGAATTACCACTCAGATTTTTAACGGACTGGGCATGGGACTGAGTATGACATTTGTTCTGATGATGAGCGAAATCGTAATCAGCCTGTTCAGAAAGCACATTCCTCAGGCGGTAAGGCTTCCTGTATTCATCACCATTATTGCGGCCTTTACCACAATAGTACAGTTGGTGCTTCAGGCTTATGTTCCTTCCCTTTACGACGCACTGGGAGTATTTCTTCCGCTCATAGTTGTAAACTGTATAATCATGGGACGGGTTGAAGCCTTTGCCTCAAAGAACACAACGGCAGATTCAATTCTTGACGCTTTGGGAATGGGATTGGGCTACACCTGTGTTCTTCTTCTAATTTCACTAATTAGGGAATTTTTTGGAGCGGGAACACTGCTTGCAGGAACAGCTCTTAAAGTAACTGTAATTCCCCAAGCCTACTGCATAGGCATATTAAACAGCGCACCCGGCGGATTCATTGTATTCGGAATTCTGGGAGCGGCCATGCAGGCAATCAAAAATTCCAAGGGGGCAAAATAATGACAGACCTTCTTAAGATTTTCATGAAGTCCATGCTTGTGGACAATGTCGTTTTTATCCAGTACCTTGCAATCTGTCCCTTTATTGGAATGACCAGCGAGACAGGAAAAGCAACAGGAATGGGACTTGCAACTTCCTTTGTAATTCTTCTAGCAACTGCGGTAACATGGCCCCTTTATACATTCGTCATGATTCCGCTACAACTGGAATTTCTTCAGACTTTGGTCTTTATTCTAGTAATTGCATCTCTAGTTCAGCTTGTGGAATTCTACCTTAAAAAATCAGCACCGGGACTTTATTCTTCAATGGGCATTTATCTTTCGCTCATAACAACAAACTGTGCCGTTCTTGCAATTACACTCAACTGCTTCAAGTACAGTTACAACTACGGAGAAAGTCTTGTCTATGCTCTGGGAAGCGCCATGGGATTTTTGCTCAGCATGGTAATCATGTCGGGAGTGCGCTCTAAACTTAAGGTTGCGGATGTTCCCAAGGCATTCAAGGGTACGCCGATTCTTTATGTTGCGGCAGGACTCTTAAGTCTTGCATTCCTTGGATTCAAGGGACTTATAAAATAACGGAGTAAAGACATGCAGACAATAATTTTTACCATTGCAGTAGCCTTAGTGCTTTCCTTCGTACTGGGACTTCTTCTAGGACTGTTTAAAAAGATTTTTGCAGTAAAGGTTGACCCTAAAGTAGAAGCGATTCAGGCGGAACTTTCGGGCGGAAACTGCGGAGGATGTGGCTATGCAGGATGCGCAGCATTTGCACAGGCTGTAGTAAACGGAGACGCTCCTGCAAACGGCTGTGTTGCTGGAGGTGCATCTGTTGCAAAAAAAATTGCGGAACTTATGGGTGTAGAAGTAAGTGCAGTAAAAAAAGCAGCACTTCTTACCTGTCAGGGAACAAAGGACTGCGCTCTTTCTAGAGGAAACTACAACGGAGTAAAAACCTGCGAAGCGGCAGTTCAGGCGGTAAACGGAACAAAACTCTGTGCTTACGGCTGTACGGGATTTGGTGACTGTGTTGCAGTCTGTACATTCGGGGCGCTAAGCATGGGAAGCGACGGTATTCCCCATGTAAACTACGAAAAATGCGTAGGCTGCGGTAAATGCGCAAAGGCATGTCCAAAGAAACTGTTTGCAATAATTGACCTGCCAAAGAAAGGCTCGATTGCACTCTGCGCAAACAGAAGCGACAACAAGCCGCCTATAAAAAAGAACTGTTCAAAGGGTTGCATAAAGTGCGGAATCTGCGAAAAGAAATGTCCCGAAAAATGCATTGTGGTAACAAACGGAATTCCTGTAGTGGACTACTCAAAATGCACAAGCTGCGGCGAATGCATTAAGGCCTGCCCCGACAAGGCTCTTTCACTCATTGAGGAAGTTACTACAGCATGATTCTACGCGTTACCATAACGGTTCCTCCTTCACGGGAAAAAGACTCCGCTTTCATTAGGCAGGAACTTTCCCGTGAACTTAAAAAACAGGACAAAACCATAGATTTAAAAAATACAGAATCAGTCTGCGAAAAAAAATCCATTGACGCCCGTCACGGCAAGGCAAAACTTGTAATGAGGTTTGCCATTTATACAGACGGCGACAGTCCGCAAAAAGAGAACGCCCTTCCCGTATGGAAAACAGCAGACAAAAATCACACAGTAATCATTGTAGGTTCAGGGCCTGCAGGTCTCTTTGGAGCCCTTACACTTCTGGAACACGGCATTAGGCCTGTAATTGTTGAACAGGGAAGCGAAGTAGGCAAAAGAAAAAGAGACATTGCAGAAATCAGCACAAAAGGAAATGTAAACGACCACAGTAACTACTGCTTTGGAGAAGGTGGTGCAGGAACATTCAGCGACGGAAAACTTTACACAAGAAGCAACAAGCGAGGAGACATTTCAAAAGTCCTGCGCATCTTTGCACACTTTGGAGCAGACAAAAAAATTCTTACGGACGCACACCCCCATATAGGAACTGACAAACTTCCAGACATCATAAAAGCAATGAGGGGATTCATAATAAGCAGAGGCGGAAACATTTACTTTGACAGGCAGTGCATTGATTTTATTGTGAAAAAAAATTCCGATAAAATGCAGTGCGTGTGCGGAATAAAAACAAAAGACACAAATACAGGACATGAAGAAATTCTTTTGGGAGATGCGGTTCTACTTGCAACAGGACATTCTGCAGAAGACATGTATTACCTTGTCGCAAAATACGCGCCCCTTTCACTGGAGGCAAAAACATTTGCTGTAGGCGTAAGGGTCGAACATCCCAGAGAAGTAATAGACAGTATTCAGTATAAAAACCAGAAAGACAGAGAACTTCTTGGAGCGGCGGAATACAGGTTTACAAGTCAGCAAGATGGTCGTGGAGTGTACAGCTTCTGCATGTGTCCCGGCGGATTTGTAGTTCCCAGTGCAAGCAGAAGCAGTCAGATTGTAGTAAACGGAATGAGTGCCGCCAGACGAAACAGCGCATGGAGCAATGCCGCATTTGTAGTAGAAACTAAGCCAGAAGACATTCCCCTAGAATTTGTAGAAAAGGCAAAGGAAAAAGGTTCGGCTTCACTTGCAGGACTTTTGTGGAGGGAACATCTAGAAGAGGAAGCATACCGTAACGGAATGGGACAGAAAGCTCCAGCACAAAAACTTACGGATTTTCTTAACCATAGGGATTCCTCAGTTTTACCACCCACAAGTTTTGCACCAGGAGTAAGGGCAAGCAGGCTAGACAAATGGCTTCCTCCTCAAATTGCAGAACGACTTGAAAAAGCCTTTTACGAGGCAGACAGAAAAATGAAAGGCTTTGCTTCGGAAGAGGCCCTGCTCATTGCAATAGAAACGCGAACAAGTACTCCTGTACGAATCTTACGGGAGCTTGACACCTGCCAATGCAGTCTGCTTAAAAACCTTTACCCTGCAGGAGAAGGAAGCGGCTATGCAGGCGGCATAGTAAGTTCTGCAATGGACGGAATAAAGGCGTGCGAGGCCATTGCAACCAGAATAGAAAAATAAAAAAGGAGCCCCGTAACGAGGCCCCCTTCTAATGCTGTAGTGCTTGGCTTATTTCTTTGCCTTAGGCTCTATCACTACCCTGTCAAGTTTCCAAATGTCGCGCACATATTCTTCAATGGTGCGGTCGCTTGAGAACTTGCCTGAGTGGGCAATGTTAAGCAGTGCCTTACGCGCCCAAGCCCTGCGGTCTGCATAAGAAGCGGCAACCGCCTCCTGTGCCTGTACATAGCTTTCAAAGTCGGCAAGTACGAAGAAGACATCGGCGGGCTGACCACCAACTCCGTATACCAAAGAATCGTGAAGTTCTGTAAAGAGGTGGCGGGTTGGGTCGTAGGTTCCGTCAACAAGCTGTTCCACAACACGGTTAAGCTCAGGATTGCGTTCAAGATACTTCTGAGGATTGTAACTGTGCTCTGTGTTCATCTTGATTATTTCGTCAGCAGAAAGTCCGAAGATAAATTCGTTTTCCTTTCCTGCTTCTGCAACAATCTCAATGTTTGCACCGTCCATGGTTCCCAAAGTAAGAGCACCGTTCATCATGAACTTCATGTTTGAAGTACCTGAAGCCTCGTAGCCGGCAGTAGAAATCTGCTCAGAAACATCGCTTGCAGGAATAATTTTTTCTGCAACAGAAACGCGGTAGTTTTCTACAAACACAACACGAAGTTTTCCACCCACGCGGCGGTCGTTGTTAATGCGCTCTGCAACATTGTTAATCAGTTTAATAATCTGTTTTGCACGGCGGTAACCAGAAGCGGCCTTTGCACCAAAGATGAATGTGCGTGAAGGCGGATTGTAGCTTGGGTCGTCCACAATGCGGTTGTACAGATACATTACATGCAGAATGTTAAGGAGCTGCCTCTTGTATTCATGAAGTCTCTTAACCTGAACATCAAAAATGCTTTCGGGGTCAAGGAATTCATTCTGAGAATGCTTAAGGTAGTCGGCAAGGCGCTGCTTGTTGTGCAGTTTGATTGCGTTAAGTTCATCAAGGCTCTTTTCGTCGTCTGCAAATTTTGTAAGTCCTTCCAGTTTTGAAAGATCTGTAATCCATCCGTCACCAATGCGCTTTGTAATAAAGTCGGAAAGTTCGGGGTTTGCAGAAAGAAGCCAGCGTCTCTGTGTTACGCCGTTAGTCTTGTTGTTGAACTTCTGGGGATAAATTGCATTCCAGTTCTTAAGTTCCTGTTCCTTAAGGAGTTTTGTGTGAAGTTCTGCAACACCGTTAACACTGAAACAAGCATGAATTGCAAGCCAAGCCATATACACTTTGTCGTCGTGAATAATTGCCATGTGCTTTTGCTTGTCAAAGTCATCGGGGAACTTTGCACGAAGTTCAATCATAAAGCGGCGGTTGATTTCTTCCACAATCTGATAGATACGAGGCAAGAGTCTCTGGAAAATTTCAACAGGCCACTTTTCAAGGGCTTCTGCAAGAATAGTGTGGTTTGTGTATGCAAAAGTCTTTGTAACAACAGCCCAAGCGTCATTCCAACCCACATTGTATTCATCCATAAGAATACGCATCAGTTCAGGAATTGCTACAACAGGGTGAGTGTCGTTTAACTGAATAACATGATAGTTGGGGAACTTAGCAAAGTCTGTTCCGTAGTTAGAAACAAAGTGATGCACCAGATCCTGCAAGGAAGCAGATGTAAAGAAGTACTGCTGCTTAAGGCGGAGTTCCTTACCCATGGGACCGTTGTCGTTAGGATACAAAACACGGCTGATGTTTTCTGCATCGTTCTGCTTCTGTACCGCACGGTGATACTGCATGTCGTTAAAGAGCTGCAGATCAAATCCGTTAGGGCTTGATGCCTGCCACAGACGGAGCGTGTTTACAGTGTTGTTTCCGTAACCTACAATGGGCATGTCGTAGGGAGTTGCAATAACATCTTCTGAGTTTTCAATATAGAAGCGGTCCTGTCCGTCGGGAGTTTTTCCGTATTTAATTTGTCCTCCAAAGCGAACAGTAACTGCAAGGTCACTCCTTTTTACTTCCCAAGGGTCTCTGTGCTTAAGCCAGTTGTCGGGATACTCAACCTGCTCACCGTCAATAATGTGCTGTTCGAACATACCATATTCGTAACGAATGCCATAACCGTTTCCGGGATACTGGAGGGTTGCAAGAGAGTCAAGGAAGCATGCGGCAAGACGGCCAAGACCACCGTTACCCAAACCTGCATCAGGCTCTTCGTCCTCAACAATATCAAAGTCAATGTTCATTCCCTTAAGGACTTCCTTTACCTGCTTTATAATTCCGGCATTGGTAAGGTTGTTGCTTAACGCGCGTCCCATGAGGAATTCTGCACTTAGGTAGTACAGCTGTTTTTTCTGCTGACTCTCATAGGCATTGCGAGTTGCCATCCAATTGGGCATGATGATTTCCAGCGCACTTGCACTTACGGCGTCAAAAAGATCATGTTTGTTTGCCTGAGAAATATCCTTTCCGTACTGTCTGCGAAGACGGGCCGTAAGGTTTTCCTTGAACTGTTCTGCATCAAAAACCATGTGTAACTCCTTTCTGGTTTATTTAGATATCAGTACTATCATAGAATTAGCGGGAACAACATAACGCGACTGCGCACGAAGTTCTTCTTCTGAACCGGGCATCATGATTGCATCAAGTGAATCAATTGATGTGTCTGCTACACGGTACCATTTTTTTCCGTCAACGGTAGAAGGAAGGCTGACTACAACATCGTGCCGGTCTGTGTTTGCAGCTATGTAGAAGTCATTGTCCTTGCCGTCACCGCCGAGGGTGAATGCCAAAAATCGTGAAAGGTTTTCCCATACGGGATTTGCACTTGTGGCCGAATACCACTGAATATCGGGCATAGAGCCAGAAGTTTGTCCGCCAAAGAAGTTTTCCCTGCGGAATACAGGATGCTCCTTGCGAAGCATAATTGCCCTGCGAGTAAATTCAATCAGATCTGCATTAAGGGAAGCGTTTCCCCAGTCGTACCAACTTAAGTCGTTGTCCTGACAGTAGGCGTTATTGTTTCCTTGCTGACCTCGCCTCATTTCGTCACCGCCCAAAAGCATTGGTGTACCCTGAGAAACAAGAACAGTAAGGATGAAGTTTTTCATCTGCCTGTTGCGAAGTCTTTCTATCTGAGGATTTGCAGTAGGTCCTTCGTAGCCGTGATTGTAGCTCCAGTTTGAATCAGAGCCATCACGGTTTCCTTCTCCGTTCTGCTCGTTATGCTTGCCGTTGTAACTTACCAAATCGTTCATGGTAAATCCGTCATGGCAGGTAACATAGTTTATGCTGTGGTAGGGCTTCTTTCCAGAAGAGGCAAACAAATCACTTGAGCCAGAAATGCGGGTTGCAGCTCCCGTAGAAACATGCTCGTCTCCTCGCCAGAATCTGCGTATGTCGTCCCTAAAGCGGTCGTTCCATTCTGCCCAGCGGCCTACAGGGAACCAGCCCAATTCGTATGCTCCACCTGCATCCCATGGTTCAGCAATGATTTTTGTATTGTGAAGGATGAGATCTTCCGCAATTCTGTTTGTAAGCGGAGGGAACTTTAAAATCTGTCCCTGCTGACTTCTTCCCAAAATTGGCGCAAGGTCAAACCTGAATCCGTCTATGTGATAGTCAAGCACCCAGTGACGCAAAGAATCTATTATCAAATCGCGCACTACGGGATGATTGCAGTTTACGGTGTTTCCGCATCCGGAGTAGTTCATGTAGTACTCCTTGTGCTGTTCCACCAAAGTGTAGTAGACGCTGTTTTCAAAGCCACGCATACTAAAGCCTATGCCGTGCTCGTTTCCTTCTGCAGTGTGATTGTAAACCACATCAAGGATAACTTCTATTCCTGCCTTGTGTAGTTCCCTGACCAGCATTTTAAATTCGTTTACGCATCCGCCAGGGGTCTTGTCTGCTGCATATCCGGCCTTTGGTGCAAAGAACTGCATGGTACTGTAGCCCCAGTAGTTTTTCATGCGCTCACCAGTACGAGGATTTACATTAGTATTTTCAAATTCGTCAAACTCGTGGATTGGCATGAGCTCTACGGCGGTAATTCCCAAATTCTTAAGGTAGGGAATTTTTTCCATAAAGCCCCTGTAGGTTCCCGGTGCACTTACACCAGAATTCTTTCCTGCGGTAAATCCCTTAAGGTGAACTTCGTAAATGACAGAATCTTTAAGCGGCCTGTTAATGGGCTTGTCACCCTGCCAGTCAAACGCCTCATCATCAATTACAACGCACTTGGGAAAAAGACGAGAATGGTTTTGAAAAAGTTCAATGTCCATCTTGTCTACAGGCGTCTTGTATGTAGGGGGAAGATTTTTAAAGAGTGAAACAGGGGTAAGGGCCTTTGCATAAGGGTCTGTCAAAAACTGATGAAAGTTAAAGCGATGGCCCTGACTAGGTTCAAAAGGACCGTCAACCTGATACATGTAAAGAGAGCCGGCACCTATGCCTGGAACAAAGACATGCCACACATCTCCCGTGCGGTGAGTCTTGGGGTCAAGATCAATCTGCGCGTAAGGCTCGCTGTCTTCGGAGCTACGAAACAAATCCAGAACGACGCGAGTACCAGTCCTAGAGAACACCGCAAAATTTACGCCGCCGTTGCATAGACTTGCTCCAAGCGGAAACGGTGTACCTGGCAATACATTCAGTGCATCCATAAACTACATTATAGCAGATTTTTCCGTCTTTTGCTACAGAAAATTTGCATTTTTTTGTTTTTTAAGACAGAATTAAGACGCTATTCTCCCTAGAAAAAAAAAGAAAACTGCACTATACTAAATTCATGGAAGAAAGGGAAGAAAATGAAATGCCGGAAATCGGCGACAAGACAGCACTGGTATGCATTGTGGGACGACCTTCTGCAGGAAAGTCCACTTTTTTAAATACAGCAAGCGGAGAAAAAATCAGCATTGTGTCTTCAATTCCACAGACAACACGAAACGCAATCCGCGGAATAGTAAACACATCTCTTGGACAGCTTGTCTTTATAGACACGCCGGGACTCCATCAGAGCGAAAAAAAACTCAACCTTAAGCTTACAAAAATAGCCGCTGACCAGATTGCAGAATGTGACGCAATTCTTTATGTAATTGACAGCACTCGTCCATGCGGAGAAGAAGAGTCACTCATTGCACAGATGCTAAAGCCCTTAAGCGAAAAGATAGTTGTGGCCCTTAACAAGGAAGAAGACATTCACGCAAATGTGGAATCCGCAAGGGAGTTTGTAAAGAGGGAACTTCCACAAATACCTCAGGGACGCATTCTTAGCATGAGCGCAAAGGCTGACCACAATGTAAACGATGTGCTTAAGGCTCTGTACGATCTTGCACCAGTTGCCCCTCACCTTTACCCCGAGGAATTCTACACTGATCAGGAAGTGGAATTCCGCATTGCAGAAATAATCAGGGAACAGGCAATTAACAGGCTTAAGGCCGAAGTTCCCCATGCCCTTTATGTAAGCATAGAAGACATGAAGATGAAGACCGAAAAAGTTCTGAGCGTAAGGGCCTTTATTTGCGTAGAGCGAGAAAGTCAGAAGGGAATAGTCATAGGAACAAAGGGACTTTTAATCCGCGAAATAAAAGTCGAAAGCATAAAGGAATGCCGTAAGATTTTTCCCTACAAGGTTAATTTGGATCTTCGCGTCAAGGTTGACAAAAACTGGCGGCAGAAAGATGCTACACTGAACAAACTTGTCCGCTAGAGCAAAAAAAAACGCAGGCACCAAACGGCACCTGCGTTTAAACATCCGTTGCACATTCTTACAGTGCGTCAGATTCTGAAAGATAGTCCCAGAAAAGGAATGATAGTTCGCAGAACATATCCATAGACTCGTTAAAGGTGGTCTGTCCAAGTCCGCCTTCAAAGGTCATGTAGTACTGCATTCTAAAACTTCCAGAGTCGCTGTAGTAGCAGGAAGTAAACACATAGTCCTTGTTCCAGTCGTTACAGATTTCTGCAGCAATGTCAGAGTCAAGGTCTTCCGCTCCACCCCATGAAGCAGAAAAACATATCAGGTTAAGATCGTAGTTTATGAAGACATAAAATGTTAATCCATCGTATTCCATAAGGATGTCGCCGTCTTCATCAATTTCGGCACAGTCCTTAAAATCTGAATCCATCATGTTAACCAAAGCCTGACTTGAAACTTGACGCTTTGTAAGGGATGTTTCCTTTGCAAAAGAAATTCCAAATGTTGTAAGAGCAAGAAGTAAAATCAGTGTAAGTTTTTTCATAAATCGTCTCCTAAAAAAATTTAAAACAACCACAGGCACAGGCTTACTGCACCCGTGGTCGTATCCTCTTATTTACTTAAGGATGCTGAATCCCAAGTCTTTGATGTCCTTTGCAAAAGTAAGAACTGTATCGCGAGAACCCTGCATGGGGCTCTTTCCAAGTCCAGGAAGTTTTGCAAGAACGGAATTCGGCACGGTAATAATGTCACACTTGCATTCGTCCGCCTCGACAATGTTGTACACTTCGCGAGTAGAAGCCCACAAGCTAAGTGTTCCTGGCTTTGAGCGGCAGATTTTTGCAGTCTTTTTCATTACAGGAATCGGGTCTATGCCAGAGTCGGCAAGGCGTCCTGCAAATACAGAAACTATGTTCTTTGTGTTGGGAGCAAAAGCGTTAACTGCTGCACGAACCTGACCAATGGTAAAGATGGCGGTTACATTCAACTGAATGCCCTGCTCTGAAAGTTTTTTAATAAGGGGAGCGGTAGAAGTTCCGTCGGTAAGCATAATGGGGATTTTTACATACACATTCTTACCCAGTGCAGAAATTACCTTTGCTTCCTTTTCCATTGTGTCAAAGTCGTCTCCAAAAACTTCAAAGCTGAGCGGCAGATCGGGAATAGCTGCAACTACATCTTTAGCAAAAGAAACATAGTCTGTAACTCCAGCTTTTTTCATAAGGCTGGGGTTTGTAGTAAATCCAGTTACATAGCCCTTCTTATATTCTGCAATCATTGCGTCCTTGTCGGCACCGTCAGCATAAACTGCAACTTTCAACTGTTTAAAAGTCATGACATATCTCCTGTAAAAAAAACTAGCACTCGCAGATTGGTGTGAAAGTATCGGCCTTAAGTGAAGCACCGCCAATAAGTCCGCCGTCAATATCGGGCTGAGCCAAAAGTTCCTTTGCGTTAGAAGCCTTCATTGAACCACCGTACTGGATGATTGTAGCATCTGCAACAGCCTGACCGTAAAGTTTTGCAATGTGAGCACGAACAAACTTGTGGATTGCCTCTGCATCTTCGGGAGTAGCAGTCTTTCCTGTTCCGATTGCCCAAACAGGTTCGTAGGCAATGGTAACATTCTTCATCTGCTCTGCGCTAACGCCAGAAAGGTCAGCGTCAAGCTGGAATGCACAAACACTTTCTGCCTGACCAGCCTCGCGTTCAGAAAGAAGCTCACCAATGCAAAGAACAACTTCAAGTCCCTGATCCAGTGCACGGCGAACCTTTTTGTTGATAAGTTCATCGCTTTCGCCAATTTCGTGCCTGCGCTCTGAGTGACCAAGAATTACAGACTGAACTCCAATGTCCTTAAGCATTTCTGCGCTAACTTCACCAGTGTGAGCGCCGTTACCTGTAGCAGCCATGTCCTGTGCGCCAAGAAGGATGTTTGAACCCTTTACAACCTGTGCAACAGCGTCAAGGTAAACAAACGGAACGCCAATCATGAATTTGTTGGTCTTGCCCTTAAGTGAAGCAACCAAATCCTGAGCCAGCTTAACTGCCTCTGCCTTGCTGGTATTCATTTTCCAGTTACCAGCGATATAGTGTGTTCTAGCCATGTGGGAACTCCTTTGAGTAAATCTTTTGCCTATGATACCCCAAAACAGGGTTTTGTTCAATGAGTGCGAGATTTTATTGTTTCAGCAATTTTCTTTACATCCTGAATCTTGCCTTTTGCGGCAACAAGGAGGGCGTCATCAGAATCTACTATTACAATGTTGTCCAGACCGATTGTGGCAACAGTCCTCTTACCACCACGAATATATGAAGAGGTTGTGTCCAAAGCAATAACATCCCCCTTAATTACATTCATATTTCCGTCTTTTCGACTTATATCATAAAGGGCATTCCAAGAACCAACATCGTCCCAGCCAGCATTAAGCCTTACAATTTTTCCCAGAGATGTTTTTTCCATAACGGCATAGTCAATGGAGTTACCCCTTATTTTTTCAAAGTCACTCTTATTCAGGCGGATAAAGTCCGAATCAACCGTAGCGTTTTCAAAGGAACTTACAGAAAGTTGCGCCATCTCTGGCTCGTAACGGGAAAGTTCATCCAAAAAACTCTGAGCCTTAAACACGAACATTCCGCTGTTCCATGCATAGGAACCATCAGAAAGGTACTGTTCAGCCTTTTCAAGAGGAGGCTTTTCTACAAAGCGTTCTAGCGTGTACGCACCATTTTGCTCGCTACCAGAAGACTTTACATATCCGTAACCGGTAGCAGGAAATGTGGGAACAATACCAAAGGTAACAAGACTACCCTCTTCCGCATTTTTTACGGCGACAGTAACAGCCTTCTTAAACGCATCAGAATCTGCAATAACATGGTCACTGGGCAGGACAATGACGACAGCATTTTTGTCTTCTTTAAGTGCAGCACAACATGCGGCGGCAATGGCAGGGGCAGTATTTCTTGCACAAGGTTCAAGAATGATTGCAGGCTTTACCGCACTAACTTCGCCAATCTGCTGAGCAACCATAAAGCGATGACCTTCTCCGCATGAAACAATAGGTCTTCCTATTTCTAGACCTTCCAGACGAAGCAGGGTTTCCTGAATCATGGTGCGGTCACTTACTAGCGGCAAAAACTGTTTTGGATGGTCTCCCCAAGAAAGAGGCCAAAGCCGTGTTCCCGCTCCACCAGAAAGAATGATGGGAATAAGCTTCATTTACTTTCTAACATCTCCGTGAAGAAAATCATCGTAGGCAATTTTTACACCCTCACGAACGCCAACCTTAGCCTTCCAGCCCAAGGCATTAAGACGGGTAACATCGCAGAGTTTGCGAGGAGTGCCATTGGGTTTACTGCTGTCCCACTCCATGCGGCATGTGCGTCCTGTCGAAGCAACATCGGCATACACAACCTCACAAATTATTTCTGCAAGTTGCTTAATGGTACATTCACTTCCTGTTCCGACATTAACAAAGTCTCCCGTAGGAGTGCGCAAGTCGGAAGCATTTTTGTTTTCCATAAGGTAGACAACTGCATCAGCTAAATCTCCTGCATACAAGAACTCTCGCAATGGCGAACCGTCTCCCCAAAGGTGCACTACATCTTCACCACTCACTTTTGCTTCGTGGAACTTTCGAATCATGGCAGGAAAAACATGACTTCCCTGAAGTTCGTAATTGTCTCCAAGTCCATACAGATTTGTTGGCATGACAGAAAGAAAATTTGTTCCAAACTGTTTGTTATATGCAGTGCATAATTTTATTACACTGATTTTTGCAAGCGCATACGCATCGTTGGTTGGTTCAAGCGGATCTGTAAGAAGAGACTCTTCTTTAATAGGTTGTTCTGCCATTTTAGGATAAATACAAGTTGAACCAAGATTCATCAACTTTTTAACACCATTGGCGCGGGAAGCTTCAACAACATTAAAACCAATTACCATATTCTGGTAAATAAAATCTGCAGGATAAGTTGAGTTAGCACCAATTCCACCAACATGAGCAGCAGCAAGAAAAACATATTCTGGTTTTTCTTTAGCAAAGAATTCATTAACAGCAGCCTGATTCAACAAATCAAGTTCTTTATGAGTTCTTGTAATAATGTTTGTAAAACCTTTTTCTTTTAAGCAGCGCAGAATAGCACCACCAACAAGACCTCGATGTCCTGCTACATAAATTTTTGCATTTTTTTCCATAATCGTCTATCTCTGATGCAGAGTTTTTTCTGCTTTTACATATTCCATATCGTGAGCCATGCGGTCTGCGACCGCTTGCATGAGAAGAAATTATTGATGTTTGCGCTCGTGCGCAAGTGCATCATAATTTTACCTTTTATGCAGAATTTTCTCCTGTTTTACATACTCCATGTCGTGATCCATCATAATATGTACCAGTTCGGGGAAGGGTGTCTTAGTGGGATTCCAGCCGAGAACTGATTTTGCTTTTGTTGGGTCACCCAGTAATGTTTCAACTTCTGCAGGACGGAAATACTTGGGATCAACTTCAATTAAAACTTCGCCAGTCTTCTTATTGAAGCCCTTTTCATCAACGCCCTGCCCTTTGAATTCAATTTCAATTCCAGCCTCACGAAAGGCATACTGGCAGAATTCGCGGACGGAATGCTGCTCACCAGTTGCTACAACAAAATCATCAGGCTTATCCTGCTGCAAAATGAGCCACATACATTCAACATAATCTTTTGCGTAACCCCAGTCACGAAGACTGTTGAGATTTCCAAGATACAGTTTTTTCTGAAGCCCCTGTGCAATACGGCTTGCAGCAAGAGTAATTTTTCTAGTTACAAATGTTTCGCCGCGGCGTTCTGATTCGTGGTTAAAAAGAATTCCGTTGGAACAGAACATGCCGTAACTTTCACGATAATTTTTCATAATCCAAAAGCCGTACATTTTTGCAACAGCATATGGAGAACGAGGATAAAATGGAGTTGTTTCTTTCTGAGGAATTTCTTGAACTAAACCAAACAGTTCCGATGTAGAAGCCTGATAAATACGACATGTTTTTTCCATTCCTAAAAAGTGCACCGCTTCCAAAATACGAAGCACACCAGTTGCATCACAATCAGCAGTATACTCTGGAACTTCAAAAGAAACCTGAACATGACTTTGCGCACCCAGATTGTAAATTTCAGTGGGCTTTACTTCTCTAATAAGACGAATAAGACTTTCGCTATCAGTAAGGTCACCGTAATGCAGATAGATCTTGCGGTTCTTATGCATATCTTCAATAGCATCTTCCAAATACAGATGTTCAATACGACCTGTATTAAATGATGATGAACGGCGAATAATACCGTGAACCTCGTAGCCTTTTTCTAATAGAAATTCAGCAAGGAAAGAGCCGTCCTGGCCGGTAATGCCAGTAATGAGAGCAATTTTGTTTGACATTGTTTTTAGGTCTCCTATGAAATGTTTATGTTTTTATTTTCTAAAACGACGAAAGAAACTTCCCAAGGGAAGAATATATATACTGAAAGTTGGTAGCTGGGAAGCGCTTTTTCCAGTCGAAGTCGAAATTGATTGTGAAGTCACTGTCGGCATCGGTTTCGTAGCGGTCTAGGTAGGGGGAATAGGTTTGGACATGCACGCAGCTGTTTGCAATGTCAAAGTGCATAAGACGAAACCAACCGTCACCAGAATCAAGAGGATTCCGAGCAGATGCGACAGAATTTATAACTTCCCTTCTGCTCTGGTAATCAGAAAGCAGGGCATACACATTGTGTCCGTAGACATTTCTGTCAATCCTAATCCCTTCGCCAGAGGAATGACCACACAACACCATAAAAATCTGGTCATTTCTACTTATGAATTTATTCCATACTGCTTCAGGACTGTTACCACCTTCATCACGGCGATTTCGGGAGTTTGCAAAATTTAGGTAAGACGGATTATTTGGATCATTAGTTCCGTACGCAAGATACTCGTGCGTTACAACAATAGTTGGAAGACCGCTGTTTAAATCGATAACGGACTGGGCCCAAGCAAGCGTTGCATCTGTAGGTTCAACTTCTAGAGCAAGAAAAAGAATTTTATATCCCTCCGCATCCAAAAGGGCCCAAGAGTTTGTTCCGCCGTTAAAGCTTCCGCCATACCAGGAACGGTCTTTGAAGTGAACAGAGTCTGGACCAAAGTATTTGCAGAATGTTTTCCATCCGTGACACTGAATGGGCTGCCCCTTTTTCATCACCCACCTGTCACAGTCGTGATTTCCAGGAGCAATAAGATAAGGAATAATTCCATCAAGCTTGGAAAGAAGTTTATCCGCATTTTTCCACTCGGAAGAGTAGAGAGTTCTATGCTCAACTACATCGCCTTCATGAACAAGAAAATCTATGGTTCCACCCGCTACTCTTGCATTGTCAAGCAAGTATTCAATTTGTGCGGTAAACATATCAAGCTGATTTATGGGATATCCCCAGACACCCTTCTGCGCATCATGATTTATATAGGGCTGCGTGTCAGGCAAAACCGCAAGTGTAAACTGCTGGGGAAAAGCACTCACCGAGGCAAGTGCAACAAGAAGTCCAAATGTAAAAATTCTTTTATTCATATTCCTCTACTCACAACT
>CALCRU010000003.1 GCA_937894335.1 uncultured Treponema sp.
GTAATTTTTGATTTTTTGCGTTGCGTCTTCGGGATTCGGGCTATGTTCAAGGCAAAAACCTTCTTCTTCCCGCAAATTTCCGTCAGAATCAATAGAAGAAAGTGCAATTTTTGTGCAACCTTCATAGCAACATCTGTTTAGAGCATACATAGTCTTACTGTACGCTATTGAAAACATTTAGTCAAATAGATAAAATGCTTGTATGTGTTGGAAATGCAAAAAAGATATTCAAATTGAAGGTTCTGTTTTTAGGGGCGATGAATGTCCTTTCTGCCATGCTGATTTACATTCTTGTAAAAATTGCAATTTTTATTCCCGCAATAGTCATTATGATTGCCGAGAAACAATTGATTTTCCTGTTAGCGACAAAGAAAGGGCAAATTTTTGTTCGCATTTTTCACTAAAAACGCTTTGGGCAAACGATTCTGAAGTTATAGATAAAGCTTCTTCGGCAAAAGCTGCATTTAATGCGCTATTTTCTTAAAAAAATCTTAAATTGGAATCGGATATGGAAAATTGTGTAGATTTTGCTTTTCTTGATAGCGGAACGGGCGGAATTCCGTATATGCTAGAAATAAAAAAGCGAATTCCGACTTCGCGTTGTGTTTATTTAGGGGACACTGCACATTTTCCTTATGGTGAAAAATCAGAAAGTCAAATTATAGACTGTGCCTCAAGAGCTATTTCTGATTTGATTGATTTTTGTCAGCCGAGGGAAATCGTTGTGGCGTGCAATACAATCAGTGTAACTTCTTTACAAGAATTGCGAAATCGTTTTTCCGTTCCGATTGTTGGGACTGTTCCCGCAATTAAATTGGCAGCCGATGTTAGCCTAAATAAACGTATAGGACTTTTGGCGACAAATGCGACAGTCCGTCACCCGTACAATCAAGAACTTATAAAACGTTTTGCTTCTGACTGCAAAGTTTTTGCTCGTGGCGACCCCGATTTGATTTCTTTTGTGGAACATAAATTGTTTACGGCTACACTGCAAGAAAAAATTGACGCTATAAAACCTGCTGTTGACTATTTTGCTTCTTGCGCTTGCGATACAATTATTTTGGGTTGCACACATTTTACTCACATTGCACAAGATGTAAAAAATATTTGCGGAAAAAGTGTGCGCGTTGTAGATAGCCGAGATGGAGTTGCAAAACAAGCTATTAGAGTTTTAGAAAAAACATCGCAACCTTTAGGAAAAATAAAAAATCTTCCACCAGATTGCGCATTTTTTGTTACTTCGTTGCGCTCAGAAAAAGACCGCCAAGAATACGATTCTCTTTGCAAAAGATTCGCGCTTCCGTGGTGTGGTCTTTTTAAGAAAATTTAAAGAATTCTTATCGGACGTTTGGGCGTTTCCAATACCAAGCAGGGAAGGGGATCGATTTTAATTCTTCATTTAATGCAGAAAAAAGTGATTCCCCTTGTGGCAAAACAAAGGCTTTTCCCGTAGTACCTTCTAATAGTTTTCGGATTCCCTTTTTTTGTTTAACTTCAAACTTTTTAATTTCTGCCTTATACTTTTTGTCTTTAAATTCAGTTTCTTTTAAGATTTCTTCAACTTGTTCGTAAAAGGCGATTTCGTCAATTAACCCCGCTTCTTTTGCCTGTTTTGCCGTATAAATTCTTCCGTCGGCATATTTTACAATGGTTTCGCGGTCTAAGTGGCGACTTTCGCTTACAATGTCAACAAATTGATTGTAACATTCATCCGCGATGCTTTGCATAATTGCTCTTTGTTCGTCTGTAATGGGCGTTGTAATGCTTCCCATCGTTTTGTTTTTTCCCGCGTGAATTGTTTCGCTTTTTACCCCGATTTTTTCGAGAAGTTTTGTGGCATCGGTAAAATTTCCCGCAATTACACCAATGCTCCCCGTAAGCGTGTTGCGGTTTGCAATGATTTTGTCGGCAGAACAACCGATGTAATATCCTCCGCTTGCCGCAAGAGAAGCAAAATATGCGTAAACTGGACGTTTGGTTTCTTCTTTGTAATTGAGAATCGCCTTGTACACTTCATCAGATTGGTACACTCCGCCACCTGGCGAATCGATAAAAAGTATGATGGCAACATTTCTTTTGTCATCGGTAACTTTTTCTATTGTTTCGAGCAGCCATTTTTGATTATAGGTGGCATTTTCTTTTTCAATTACACCTTCTATATGGATTTCAGCTATTGTTTTTGGCATAAAATATCCTTAAATTGACAATTTATTTTTTATTGCATCGATAAATTCCCAAGAATTTACAATTTTACTTGCTTTGGGTTCAGCTAAAGCCGCTAAATCGCCCGTCATAACACCATCTTCTATTGTTGAAAGCGTCGCTTTTTCTAGGCGGTGCGCAAAATCGGATAAATCTGGTGTGCCGTCAAGCTCTGCCCGCTTTGCAAGTGCGCCAGTCCATGCAAAAATAGTTGCAACAGGATTTGTAGAAGTTTTTTCGCCTTTTAAATAGCGGTAATAATGTTTTTGCACCGTGCCGTGACTCGCCTCAAATTCAAATTCGCCATTCGGACTTACAAGAACGCTTGTCATCATTGCAAGACTTCCGCACGCAGAGGCAATCATATCGCTCATCACATCACCATCGTAATTTTTACACGCCCACAAAAATCCGCCTTCCGTTTTCATCACACGGGCAACCGCATCGTCAATCAGGGTGTAAAAATATTCAATGTTATTTTCTTGGAATTTTACCTTGAATTCTTCATCGAAAATGCGTTGGAAAATCGCTTTAAAATTTCCATCGTAGGTTTTGCTAATTGTGTCTTTTGCGCCAAGCCACACGCTTATTTTTTTGTCAAGCGCGTAATTAAAACAGCAGCGGGCAAAACTTTCGATTGAAGCATCAAGATTGTGAATCCCCTGAATAATTCCAGGTCCTTTCATTTCCATGATTGTTTTGCGGATTTCTTTTCCGTCCGCGCCCGTAAACACCAATTCCGCTTTTCCCGCACCCTCTGTTTTGATTTCGCAATTTTTGTAGACATCGCCATAGCCGTGTCGCCCTAGCACAATTGGTTTTTTCCAACTTTTTACGTTGGGATGAATGTTATTTACGAAAATCGGCGCACGGAAAATCGTGCCGTCAAGTTCACCGCGCAAAATTCCATTGGGACTTGGGGTAAGATGCGTTAGGTGATATTCTTCCATACGGGCTGCATTGCTGGTAATGGTTGCGCACTTTACGCCTACACCCAACCTCTTGATTGCTGCCGCCGCATCGTAAGTAACCTTGTCGTCAGTCTTGTCCCGTTCAACAAGTCCAAGGTCATAGTATTCAGTCTTTAAATCTACAAAAGGTGTAATAAGTTTGTCTTTAATAAGCTGCCACAAAACACGAGTCATTTCGTCACCGTCAAGTTCGGCGATTGGGTTTTTCATCTGGATTTTTGCCATTGTCTTGCTCCATTGTTTTTTATGTGCCCAAAGTATAGCAGAAAATTTCTGTGTGGGCTAGAGGGTGTGTTTTTTTTATTCTGTTGACTTGGGTAGAATGCCTTCTTCCAGTTTTTGCATGAAGTCTTCCGAGTACTGTTTTTTTAGCGGAAAGAACATGACTATTTCGTAATGTCCTTCGTCCTGACTTGCGCCTGCCACTCCTGTAAATTCTTTGTCGCCCCTTGTGTAGGTAAAGCGTGTTTTTAAAAAATCATCTTCCGCCTGCACATTGCTCCATCCAGTAAGTTCGGCTTTAAAACTTTGGAGCATTCCGTTTATGGCACCTTCTGTGGTGTCGGGAAGATCGGGGTGGCTTCCTGTAAAGTCGTAGACAAAGGCGCACACATAGCGCTTCATGTTTTCGTTGGTGTACATGCTCACCCTTCCGTTGGAAAGTTCAATTCCTTCAGTTGATTTTTTCCATTCAAGGGAAGGATACAAAAAAGACATGTCACCTAGCGTGTATTCCTTCCATTCCCTTCTGCTTACATAAAAGTCTGAGGTAAGAAATCGTGAAAGGCTTATGCAGGAGGCAAAGAGAAAGATGCTTACAAGAATGGAAATAAGCCTTTGCTTTTTTGTCTTTCTAAGGAAAATCCCAAGGACAATTCCCACTGTTGCAAGCAGAAGTGTAACGGCAAGAGTCTGCACCTTTTGCGTCCGCCCCCATACCGTTGCGCAGAATATGGAAGCGCCTGCACCCATTACAAGAGCGCACAGGGCTGGCCAGAAGGGGTAAAACTGACTTGTTTCGTTTTCTCTTTCTTCTTTCATCTTAGAACGAACTTCCCTTTAGGCAGGAGTTTCCGTTGTAGTCAAGGTCGGTAAGAATTTCAGTGTGGTCGGGAAAGACAGCAACAGTATGCTCTTCGTGGCAACTCCACTTTCCGTCGGCGGTAACTACGGTCCATTCGCTCTGTTCGTCACCAGTAATGACATCGGCAGTGCCCTCGTTAATCATGGGTTCAATGGCAAGAACCATGCCGGGCTGTATGCGAGGATTTGCTCCCCTAAAGGGATAGTTGTTTGGAATGCTGGGGTCTTCGTGCACATCAAGTCCCACTCCGTGTCCACAGTAGTCATACACTACACCGTAGCCGTTTTGATTCTGGCATATTTCGGTAACCGCTTTTGCAATGTCGGAAAGTCTGTTGCCTTTTACGCATGCGCCAATTCCTGCAAGAAGGGCTTCTCTTGTAACGCGAACCAACTTTCTGTGCTCAGGTCTTACATTACCCACCATGACGGTATGGCAACTGTCAGAAATGTAGCCGTCAAGATTTATTCCTATGTCCAGTGAAACAAGGTCTCCATCGTGAACAATGTCGTGCTTTGAGGGAATGCCGTGAATGACATGGTCGTTTATGCTTGTGCAGGCGCATCCAGGAAATCCTTCGGAATACCAAGCAGGTTTTCCTCCGTGCTTTCTTACAAATTCAACACACCAGTCGTCAATTTCCTTTGTGCTTACTCCCGGCTTTACGCGAGGAATAATTTCGTTGAATAGGTCTGCCAGCTCGTGACAGCTCTTCCTAATTTTTGCAATCTGATCATCGTTCTTAAGTCTAATCATATATGTACCTCTTTTTTTGACATGTTCAGCCTGCAAGACGGAGGGCTTCGTCCCTGCAGAATCTTGCGTTTTTTTCGTCTCCAATGCGAGTGTAAGCGTCTGCCATTTTTTGCAGGAAGAAGGCATCGTCTCTGGAACCAAACTTTAGGTCCAGCGCCTTTTCCCATGCGTCAAGGGCAAGTTCATCGTTTACATTTCCCTCTATGTTGTTCCGCAGAATGTGACGGGCAAGTTCTTTTACTTCTGGAAAGAAAAGTTTGAAGTAGCTGTAGGAAAATTCCATGCGGATTATCTGGTCAAGGAGGATTACTGCATCATAGTATTCCCGGCGTAGAACCAGCTCTTCCGCAAGTATAAATCCAAAGTCCATAAAGTCTTCTCTAGTTACCCACCGCGACAACTTAAAGTTCGTGCGGGTCATGTTCATCCGCTTGAATTCCTGAGTGGCTTCTTCTTCTCGTCCGTGGAGCAGGTCAAAGAAAATTAGTTTTGCTCGGCTTTCGTCATCTTCCCTTTCAAGAAGCCATGTGCGGTAGTCGAAGGATTTTCCCCCTGTTCTAAACTGCTGGTTAAAGCGGTTCATTTCCTGAACTTCGTCAAAGAGGCTTCGTGCCTTTGTGTCCGCAAGCATTTCGTAGGCCTGCTGAAGTTCGTGGAATGCCTCCGCGTCTCCCTGTGTCATATCGGGGTGAAGAAGTTTTGCTTTTTTTCTGTAGGCGTGCCTTATTTCTGCAGCAGTTGCATTTTTACTTACGCCTAGAATTGAATAGCAGTCGCGCATAGAGTAAGCCTATTCTAACAGAAACTGTCCTAAGGTTCAAGTTTCCATTATCTGCTGAATTGCAGCATGTTCAGTCTGAGTTTTTTCTTCGTCATGCACTGATGTTCTAAAGGGCGAAAGAGGAAGTCCTGCCTTTGAAAAGACTGTAACGGGACCGTAGTTGTACCATCCGTAACGGGCATATTTAGGTTGGGGAACTTCTTTTGCCGTAAGAGTGATTCTATTTTTTTCTACAGTGCATTCCGCCGCATAAAAAACTTTGTCACTTCCCGCAAGTTCAAATCCGGTAAAGTTTTGGGGAACGGAAAGGTTCTGCCTCTTTTGCATGTCCCGGTAGTGTTCAAGGCGCATTTCGTCTTTTGTAAAGATAAGGCCCCAGTCCGCATTTGCAAAGTAAAGAATCATTGAGTTGGCCTTTGAAATGGCTTTGCTAAAGATGGGGTATGCGGTTTTCTTACCCTGAGGAATTTTATATGCTACCTCAAGAGCTGTAAGGGCTAGCCGTTCTGCAAGAACTTTCTTGTGCTTTGGGTGAATGTCATCGTATTCTCCCAGTCCCAAGGCTACAACCATGCCAGTGTTTTTTACAGTTTTAAAAACCTTCTCCTGAGCCTCCCGAATAAGTGGCCAGTTTTTAAAGTCTCTGTCCTGACGGTAACGGTGTTCTGGTAACTGAACGAAGAGGAAGGGCAGACTGTCGTCATGCCAGTCGCTTCTCCACTGATCAATTAGTTCTCTAAAGAGTCTGTAATAAAGAGTGGGCTTGTGGTCGTCGCTTTCACCCTGATAGTATATGAATCCCTTTAGAGTGTAGGGTAGTATTCGGCTGATCATGCATTCATAAAGTCCTGTGGGTCTGTAGGGATTCTTACAGTTCATGGGACCGGGCCACTGGCACTTTCCAAGAATGCGCTCAACTTCTGCCCATTCAATTTTGGGATTTTCCCTGTAGAGAGCATCGCATTTTTTTTGCCATTCTGTGTGGTATGTCTGATAGGCGTCAAATTCCGCACACTGCTCTTCCTTGGTTTTTCCACTACATGCCTTTTGGTAGTCTGTTAGGTAAGATGAAAGTTCACTGTCACGCTCAAGCCTTTCTTTGCTCATCCATGCGCTTGCAGAAGTTCCACCCCAGTTGCATCCTATTATGCCCACTGTAACGCCCAATTTTTTTGCCAACCGTTTTGCAAAAAAGTACCCTACGGCAGACCAGGCGTTTCTTGTCCTACTTTCCCATGTTTCCCAGGAAGTCTTGTCTTCTGCTTCAAAGAAGGCTTCATCCATCCATGCAATTTTCTGTGTGTAGTAAAATCTTACTCGGGGGGATTTTTCCTTTTCAAACTCGGCAGTACCTTCTGTGCAGTTTCCAAGTTCAAATTCCATGTTGGACTGACCGCCTGCAAGCCAGACTTCTCCTACCGAAATGTCTTTAAATGTTATGCTTTCGTTTTTTGTGCTGACTGTAAGGGAGGCGTTTTCCTGTGCCTTAACTGGAGGAAGGTAAAGCTGCCAGCGTCCTTCTTTTGCCACTGCTAAATTTTCTGAGATGCATTTTTTCCCGTCTAAAAAAAGGGCGGCCCTTACTTCTTCTTCGTCAGAGGCGGTTCCAAAAACGCATATGGGTTTTTCCCTTTGCAGAACACAGTGGTCCGAAAAAACTCTTGCGACTGTAAATTTATTTTTTACGCTCATCTTTAGCTTCATCCTTTTTATTTTTAAACAGAATCGCTTTTAGAGGCTCAAGGTCTATGTTGGACAGGTTCAGCGAGGGAAGAGAGATTCCGTGAGCCAGCATGTCGCTTAGACTTTGGAGCTGCTGTGCCATTGCCGAATCCTTGTACATGAGCGAAATCTGTTTTTTGTAAAGTTCGTTTACCTTGTGGCGGATGATGCTTCCCTTTGCAGACAGTTCCACGCCAACTTCAAAGGGTTTGTCAAGAAAGACAAATTTTCCAATCTTTTCGCAGGACTTGAATCCGTTTTTGGGCGAGATGAGTTTTTCCATTTCTGAAAAAATAAGGTTGCGGATTTTTTCGTCTTTAAGAAGTGCGGAGGTGTTTTCTGTGTTAAGTCCGTTTTGCCTTGCGTAGTCTTCTATGCTGTCTGTTGCGGGAATTATTAAGGCGCCAAGACAGTTTCTGTCCTGTCCCACTATGACAGCTTTTGCAATGTAGGGGGATTCCTCCAGCTTGTTTTCTATGGGTACGGGTTCCACATTTTCTCCAGAACGCAGGACTATGGTGTCCTTTTCCCGACCCTTAACAATAAATTCTCTGGTGTATGTCTGCACTACAATGTCGCCTGTGTTGAACCATCCGTCCTTTAAAACTTGAGCGGTAAGTTCGCTTTCTCTGTAGTAGCCCTTCATTACATTTTTTCCGCGGATAAAGAGGACTCCCTTTTCTCCGGGTTTGCACAGACTTCCGTCCTTTCGTCTTACCTGAGCATCGCAGTAGGGCATTGCTGTTCCAATTGTTCCCAGTACTGGGCGGCGGTAATTTCTCATGGCGCAGACAGGTGCGGTTTCTGTAAGTCCGTAGCCTTCAATTATTCTGATTCCTATGGCGTTAAAGAACTTGTCTATGTAGGGGGCAAGACCTCCTCCTCCAGACATGCCCATTTTAAATTCTCCTCCTAGAGTTTCTTGTGCGGGAATAAAGAAGAGGCTGTCTCCCAACATCTTTAGGGGAAGAAACAGGAGAATTGGAATGTAAAGAGCCTTGTTTAAAATGCGCATTATAAAGAGAGGCTTCTTGTAGTGAAGGTTTCTTTCGTGAATTATGTCGTAGAACATTTGGATTAGGGAAGCTGCGCCCTTGCAGATGTTGAACAGCACTGCCTTTGCCTTTAAACCAGACTTTGACTGCTTTTGTACAACTTTGTAAATTGCCTCCCATACTCGGGGAACACATGCCATAAACTGAGGACGGATTTTCTTCATGTCTGCAAGAATCATTCCGGCGATGGGTTTTGAGTAGCAGAGTGCAACGCCCATGTCCATGAATACATATTCCATTTCCCTTTCGTAGATGTGCCATACAGGTAGCACGCACAGTGACTTGTCTCCGTGCTTTAAGGGGAGCCTGTTTCTAATTCCCTTTATCTGACATGTAAAATTCTGATGGATGAGTTCCACACCTTTGGGCTTACCTGTAGTGCCTGATGTAAATATGATTGTGGCCGTATCAGTTTCTTCGCCCGAAAGCATTATTTCTTCTGTTGCGCCAGGAACATCAGTGCGGAATTCTTTTCCCTTCTGGATTATGTCTTCGTAGCTGAAAACCTTTATTCCGTCTTTTTCGGCACCGCCAGTTTCGTTTCCTGAGGGATCTATGAGTATGAGAGTGGTAAGGTCTGGCAGACTTTCCCTGCATTCAAGAACTTTTTTAAAGCTGTAGCCGTTTTCTACAATGACGGTTTTGCATTCCGCAAAGTGTAATATGTAGGAAAGGTCTTTTACAGTGGCCTCGCTTCCTCTGGGAATGTCGGAACAACCTATGGACATTATTCCCATGCTACATGTAAGCCATTCCCTGCGGTTGTCGCTTATGAGTCCCACATGGTCTTTCGGGTGGACTCCTAGTGCAAGAAGACCTGCTCCAAAGTCAAGCATGAGTTCGGAAAATTCTCCGTAAGAAATGCTCTGGAATGCTCCGGTCTTATCCTTGTAATACTGAAGTTCGTCAGCCGGAATTTCTTGTGCCCTTTCATAAAGCAACTGCGGTATGGTAGAAAACATGATGCCTTATCATGCCCCATTTGAGGGAAAAATTCAATATGGGTTTCGGCAGGAAAATGCTAATCTGAACATAGCCACAAGGAACGGGAACTGCGCTCTCGTCAAAATGTGTCGGTTAAATCCACGGTTGCGCGGATTTGCCGCCTCATTTTCTTACCGTATGCACGGTCTTTCTTTGAGAAGCGTTTTCTGCCTTTGCAGAGTGGGGCGGCGTCTCTTCTGTGTTGTGTTTTTCTATATACTATGCTATAATGCTCCCATGGCAGACAAAAAAGAATTATTCCGTGCTATTGTATGTAAGGCACTTTGCGACTATAAAAATCAGAAGGGACTGGAAGCAGAAATTCAGGTCGAATCTCTTGTGCGTGTTGAAACACCTCCTAAGCCAGAAATGGGCGACATTGGCGTTCCCATGTTCCCCTTTGCAAAGGCTTTCAGACTTGCGCCTCCCATGATTGCAAAAGATGTGGCAAAAATTATTCATGACAGTTTGGGACAGAGTGCTGACTTTACTTCCGTAAGCGCAGTGGGGCCCTATGTAAATGCAACTCTTAACAAGGCCAGCGAGGCCTCCGACATACTTAAGAAAATCCATGAGCAGGGAGACTCTTACGGTTCCTTTGCAGCCGACGGAACTAAACCTCTTGCCGGCAGAAAAGTTATGGTGGAATACTCTAGCCCTAACACAAACAAGCCTCTGCATTTGGGACACCTTAGAAACGATGCACTGGGTGAAAGTGTAAGTCGCATTCTTGCAAAAGCAGGAGCAGATGTTTTCCGCACTATAATCGTCAACAACAGGGGAATCCACATCTGCAAGTCCATGTTGGCATACAAACTTTTCCACGAAAAAAATGGAGACACTCCCGAATCCCTTGGCATGAAGGGAGACCACTTTGTAGGTCAATGCTATGTGGAGTTTGACCGCTACCTTAAAGGCGAAGAAGGTAAGCCTGAAACCGCTCACCCAGAAGCCCAAACCATGGCGGAAGAAATGCTGGTAAAGTGGGAGCAGGGGGACTCAGAGGTACGCGCTCTGTGGCAGAAGATGAACGACTGGACCCTTAACGGAGTAAAAGAAACCTATAAGCGTACTGGTGTAGGATTTGACAAATACTATTTTGAAAGCGACACTTATCTTTTGGGAAAAGAAGTTATAGACGAAGGTCTTTCAAAGGGAATTTTCTTTAAGGCTGATGATGGATCCGTGCGGATTGATGTAACCGAAGCAACTGGTAAAGGACGGGACGGAGAAAATCAGCTTAAGGTTCTTCTTAGAAAGGACGGCACTTCTGTTTACATTACTCAGGACATTGGAACTGCTGTAAAAAGACATCAGGACTGGCCCTACAATCAGATGGTGTATGTGGTTGCAAACGAGCAGAACTACCACTTTAAGGTTCTGTTCTACATCCTGCAGAAACTGGGCTACGACTGGACTGACAAATTGCATCACCTTAGTTATGGTCTTGTAAATCTGCCCTCAGGAAGGATGAAGAGCCGAGAGGGAACAATCGTTGACGCAGATGACCTGATTGACAGCCTGCATGCCTCCGCCCTGGATGCCATAAGGGAAAGGGAGCGTGACGGAGAACTGGAAGATGCAGATCAGGTTGCTGAAAAAGTTGCCCTTGCTGCCCTCCATTACTATCTCCTGCAGGTAGCCCCTGTAAAGGACATGCTCTTTCATCCAGAAGAAAGCCTTTCCTTTACTGGCAACACAGGACCCTATTTGCAGTACATGGGAGCTCGCATTGCAAGCATACTGCGCAAGGCCGAAGAGCAGGGAGTAAAAGCCTCTTTTGACGACAGTGCACTTTCACTTTTGACTCATGAAAGCGAATGGGCTCTTATAAAGAATCTGGGAAGGTTCCCTCTGGTGGTTGCAAAGGCCGCGGAAGAACTTGACCCCAGCCAAGTTGCAGTCTACCTGTACGATGTGTGCCATGACTTTAGTGCCTTCTATCGTGACTGTCCCATGGTTTCGCTTGCTCAGTCAGACCCGGCCCTTGCAGGAGCCAGACTTGCCCTTGCTTCCTGCACTCATACGGTCCTTAAAGGAGCTATGTCTCTGGTACTGGTTCCCTACCTTGACCGCATGTAGAAAACATCTTGTTTAAGGAGTAGCGATGGTTCCAGCCCTGCTTAGAATGGAAGCAGCCTGTCTCTCAATGATTGTGTTTGTTGCCTTTGTATTTTTCTTTTCAAGGCGACGGCATACTTATGTCCACAGGCTTTTTTCTGAAATAATCATTCTAGCGGCAATAAACCTTACCTTTGACGGAATTACTGTCTACACGGTAAATCATCTTGATGTCGTAAATCCCGTTTTAAATTTCATCTTTCACAAGGTTTTTCTTGGAAGCCTTATTTCAGTTGTTTTTGTTGTATTTCTTTACATACTTACCCTAGTGCAGACTCCCGGTGCGGAAAAAAATCTTCGTCCCGTCTGGGAACGACTGCCCTTTTACATTGGACTGGTTCTGGTGCTTGTTCTTCCCATTGAATATGTAGAAACAGATAGAGGAAACTATTCCATGGGTCCCTACGCCTATGCGGCCTACGCTGTAATGGCAATTTATTTTCTCGCTTCGGTAATTTTCTTTATCCGTACATGGCGCCAGATGAACAGCAAAAAAGTTCAGGCCATAATATTTTCCCTTTCGTTTATAGGAATCTGCCTTGTGCTACAGGCAATTATTCCCACCTTGCTTATTTCGGGAGTGGGGGTAACAGCCTTGGTACTGGCATTCTTCTTTACGGTGGAAAGTCCCGACGCTCATCTTGTGGAACAGCTTCAGGTTGAAAAAGAAAAGGCCGATGCCGCCAACGCTGCAAAAAGTTCTTTCCTTGCAAACATGTCTCACGAAATACGAACTCCAATAAATGCCGTTTTGGGATTCAACGAAATAATCATGAGGGAGAGCACCGAACCAAAAATAGTTTCTTATGCCCACAATGTGGAAAATGCAGGTAAAACCCTTTTGGGCATTATAAACGATGTTTTGGATTTTTCAAAAATAGAAGCGGGCAAGATGAATCTTCTTGAGCGCAACTACGAACTTTCTTCCCTGATTAACGATGTGGTGAACATGATTTCCTTCCGTGCAAAGGCCAAGGATTTAAAGGTCATCGTAAACATGAACAAGAACATTCCCAACATGCTCTACGGTGATGACATGCGCATAAAGCAGATTTTGCTTAACATAATGAACAATGCGGTAAAGTACACCAACGAGGGAAGCATAACTCTTTCAGTTGATTACGATAATAACGAGACTGTTGATACCGGAGGATATATTTCCCTGGATTCATTTAACACCTCCGAAAACTATGTTAACCTTAAGGTTTCTGTTGCGGATACAGGAATAGGAATAAAGAAGGAGGAATTGGAAAAACTCTTTGCCCCCTTTGAACGGATTGAAGAGTCCAAGAATCGCTCTGTGGAGGGAACAGGTCTTGGCATGACCATTGTAAAGCGCCTTCTTTCTATGATGAATTCCTCCCTTGCGGTTGAAAGCGAATACGGCAAAGGTTCAACATTTTCTTTTTCCATAAAGCAAAGTGTTATAAACTGGAAGCCTGTAGGAACCCTTGTGGACGACACTCAGTATACGGATGCAAAGCCCTACAGGGAATCCTTCCATGCACCTACGGCACGAATTCTTATTGTGGACGATGTAAAGCTTAACCTTATTGTAATTAGCGCACTGCTTAAGCCCCTGCAAATTCAGGTTGACACTGCTATGAGCGGAAGGGAAGCCCTTGACCTTGTGCAGAAAAAACTCTATGACATTATCTTTCTTGACCACCGCATGCCCGAAATGGACGGAATTGAAACTCTTGCAGAAATGAAAAAGATGAAAGGCTCCATGAACGATGGAGTTCCTGTAATCGCCCTTACGGCAAATGCAGTTTCCGGGGCAAGGGAAGAATACATTCAGGCGGGATTTGTAAACTATCTTTCCAAGCCTGTAGATATGAGGCACTTGGAGCAGGCTCTGCTTGACTATTTGCCCAAGTCAAAAATTGAACGGGTAAGCCTTCATGTTCTTTCAAATGTTACGGAAAAAAGCCAACCTGCGGCTGATAAAGAAAAGCTTCCTATGGACAGGGAGCAGGGAATTGCAAACTGCGGTTCCGAAGAATTGTACAGAAATGTGGTGGAAGAATTTTGTTCCACCGCTGAAGAATATGCCCAGAAAATAGAGCAGACTTTGGGAGAGTCTGACTTTAAAAATTACGCCATTTTTGTGCATTCCGTAAAAAGTTCTGCCAGAACTATAGGAGCCGTGGAACTTGCAAAGATGGCGGCCTCTTTGGAGCTACTGGCCCTGTCTCCTTCTCCTAAGGGACTGGAAGAAAAGACTCCAGAACTTATTTCTCTTCTTATGCGCTACAGGCAGCAGTTAGTCTAAGTGCCTGCGTTGCCTTTATCGCAAAAAAACAGTATCTTTATAGTATGGACTTTTCACTGGAAAACCTTACAGACAGATTCCTCAGAACCGTTCTGGACCCTTTTTCTACCCGGGACATACAGCGGTTCTGCATGCAGTTGGGCCTAAGGATTTCCGAACGAGAGGCAAAGACTCTTCTTGCCCAAAGTCCCTATGTCTACATGCTTACTGACGGTTCCTACATTACCCGCGCAGGTGTCTTTTCTCGCCAGTGGTTTAGTATAAGGCCCACCGCCCAAGAAGTTGCCAAGGGAGTGTTTGTTGCAGGAGACCGGTGCATTCCCTTTGTAGACGACGAACTTTCTCCTTCAAACCTTACTTTCATCATAGACGGCAGGGAACTTCCAAAAAAAGTTTGCCAGTTTGACAGCGATTTTGCCATAGACCTTTATCAGCTTTACGGCGAAGAATATGCCCCCCAGTACATTGCCTCTGACCCTGCAAACAGCGATGTGGATTATGTAAGCCGCAACTTTGAACTGTCAACTTCGGTAAACCTTACTTGTGTTGATATAGGCTACCTTGAAACATGCTACGGATTTGTGGAAGGTGATAGGCTAGTTTGTCGGGTTACTGATTGGGATGCTGGGGTAGTGGAGATTAAAGTTCTTCATTCCCATACTGATGTCTTTGAGGCAGGTCCTGTTGCAAGCGCAAGATTGGACTGGTACGATCTTCTAGAAAAGAAGCTTCTGGAAAGTTTTGATTCCGCCGGTCCATGCTCTACAATAGCGGAACAGTTGGAGATTGTCTTTTTTGACAACCGTTCAAAACTCTGTGTTCCTGAATGCGGATCCATAGAGGAATTCCTTGCTCGGTATTCCAAGAAGGTTGGCCTTGAGCATTACGGTGTGGAAACGCGTCTTTGGCGCAAGGGAGAAATGGTTCCCGCTATAGGTGTCTGGAATGATGCGGAACTTGCTCTTTACGACGACTTTGACTTCATCACCATGGAAACCCGTGCCATCTATTCCACTCCTGACTGCATCTTTGATGAGTTTTTGCGTGACATGTACTTTTCCCGAAAGGACAACCTTGAGGAACTTTTTGACTACATATACGGTAGCGACTATTCCTTTAGCAGAAAGCAGAGGAGCCGCCTCTTGTTGCACTTGAGCGAAAGAAATGATATACTCCAACAGTCATACAACTGGTTTGCCGACCAGAAAAAAGGTCCCGTGAGGCACGAGACGCTGGATTTGTACCGTCAGGTTTCAACTCTTGCGTACAGAATAGAATGTTCCCACGGAAAGCTGGAAAAATATCCGCAGCAGGAGCTTGTAATTCTTTCCCAGCTTAACACCCATCTTCTGCGCATGATAATGTCTTTCGAGACGGATTCCCAAGTTGAAAATGACGCTGAAGCCCTTATGATGTCTCTTGAGGGCATGAGGTATACCTTTGAGGACATAGAGGACGCCCTTGAGTCTGCATTCGAGACCCAGCGCCTGCGGCAGTTTAAGGTGCGTACATAAATACAGGAGGATTGAGGAACTATGATTAGCGGACTTGAGTTGTGCGAGTTTATTGAAAGGGGCGGAGTCCTTACCGATGTAGAGGGGACCACACCACAGGAAATTTACCGCAATGTAATCGATGCAATAAAACTTCCCGAAGGAATTGACAGGGAACTTGTCTACACAGAGTTGTGCGAACGGGAAAAGGTTCTGAGCACTGCTGTAGGAAACGGAATCGCCATTCCCCATCCTCGCAGACCCCTTATGAAAAACGCCGAAGACCAGCGCATTGTGGTTTGCTTCCTTAAGAATCCAATCAACATGCATGCACCTGATTCTCTAAGCGTGCAGACAATGTTTGTTTTGCTTTCTGGTTCTTCTCAGGTGCACATAAATGTTCTTGCCTCCCTTGCAAAACTTTTCCGCAAGACCGAGTTCAAGAAACTTCTGGAAACAAAACCGTCGGTAGACAAACTTGTTTCCGTAATCAAACAGACTGAACTTAACTAAAGCATACATAAGATTTCTATAGGAGTACATTATGAACAAGGCTGGTATTGAGGCAGCGGCACTTTCTATCCGCAGCCTTTCGATGGATGCAATTCAGAAGGCAAATTCAGGACACCCGGGACTTCCCCTTGGAGCGGCTGAACTTGCGGCGGTTCTTTACGGAGAAATCCTCAAACACAATCCCAAGGACTCTTCTTGGGTAGACCGCGACCGTTTTGTTCTTTCTGCAGGACACGGCTCCATGCTGCTGTACTCCATCCTTCATCTTGCCGGATACAATGTTACCATGGACGACATTAAGAATTTCCGTCAGGTTGGTTCAAAATGCCCCGGTCATCCGGAATACGGCGTAACTGACGGAGTAGAGGCAACATCTGGTCCTCTCGGTCAGGGCATAGCGCTTTCTGTAGGCATGGCAATGGCCGAAACAATGCTTGCAGCTCGCTTTAACACTAGCCACCATCAGATTGTAGATCACTACACTTACGCGCTTGTGGGCGAGGGCTGTCTGGAAGAGGGCGTTTCTTCTGAGGCATGTTCTCTTGCAGGAACCCTTAAGTTGGGAAAACTGATTGTATTCTACGACGAAAACAAAATCAGCATAGACGGAAATACAGATGTTACCTTCTCTGAAAACATTCAGAAACGCTACGAGGCATACGGATGGCAGGTTCTTCGTGGAAGCATGTACAACATTGGAGAAATTCTAGACCTTGTAAACATTGCAAAATCCGAGTCAGAAAAGCCTACCCTTATCATACTTAAGTCTGTAATAGGTAAGGGCGCACCTAAAGCTGGTACTGCTGATGTTCACGGTGCTCCCCTTGGTGCAGAAGGCGTAAAGGAAGCAAAGAAAACTTTGGGTCTTCCCGAAGATAAAGACTTTTATGTTCTTCCCGAAGCCTACGACTACTTTGCAGAAAAGCAGAAGGATTTTGCCGCAAAAGAAGAAGAATGGAAGGCCGACTTTGAAGCCTGGAGCAACGAAAATCCAGACCTTCGCAAAAAGTGGGACGCCTACTGGAACCACACTCAGACTGGCGAGGCAAAAGACCCCGAGTATGCCGTTGGCGACAAGATTGCAACTCGTGGCGCAAGCGGTAAGAGTCTTAACTGCATGGCCGACCGTTACGAGTGGCTTGTGGGAGGTTCTGCAGATCTTCAGGGACCAAACAAGACAGCCCTTAAAAATGACGATGGCACATATTCTGCCACAAACAGAAAGGGCCGCACAATAGAATACGGAATCCGTGAGTTTGCAATGAGTCAGGTTATGAGCGGAATCAACCTTCACGGAGGACTTCGTGCATTCGGTGCAACATTCCTCGTGTTCTCTGACTATCTGCGTGCTTCTCTCCGTGTAGCCGCACTTAGCCACATTCCCAACATTTACATCTTTACCCACGATTCAATTTATGTAGGAGAAGACGGTCCTACCCATCAGCCCATAGAGACCCTTGCATCCCTGCGCTGTATGCCCCATGTTCAGGTTTTGCGCCCCGGTGATGCGGAAGAAAGTCAGCTTGCATGGGAAATTGCAATGGAGTCTAAGGATCACCCTGTATGCATGGCCTTTACCCGTCAGGATTTGCCGGTGTATGCAAAGAGCGACAAAAAATGGCGCACTACTGCAAGAAAAGGCGCATATGTGGTAAAGGATTGCACTGGTACTCCCGACATTACGGTACTTGCTACAGGAAGCGAGGTAAGCATGTCTCTTGAAGCCGCAAAGCTTGCTTCTGGTAAGAAAGTTCGCGTAGTTTCTGTTCTAGACAAGAACCTGTTTGACGCACAGGACGACACCTTTAAGGAAAGCATTCTTGGCGGAGCATCCCGCATTGTGGTTGCAGAAGCCGGTGTTCGCATGGGATGGGAAGGTTACGCAAAAAAGGAAGACTGCTTTACCCTGAACGACTTTGGCGAGTCTGGTCCTGCTGCAAAGGTTGCAGAACATTTAGGATTTACAACCGCCAGTCTTGCAGAAGTGCTTAAGAAATAAGTCTTTATGACAACTATATGCCGGCGGAAAATTTTTCTTCTGCCGGCTTTTTATTTTTGGGGGAGAGAATTGATAAAAAAATCCTTTACGCTGTTTTTGCCCTTACATTCCTCTTTGTAACAGCCGCAGAAATTAGTACGGGCTTAACTGTCGCTGGCACAGCACCCTTTTAAGCAAACTACTTCTTTCTCCGGGATACGAAACAGCAAGTGTCCAGTACGATTTCGAGACCTCAAACGAGACAGCCTTTTGGGACTAGTGTAAAAACTATTCCTTTGCCGTCATGGAAAGACCCATAAGGTCAAGATAGTACCAGAAAGAATAGTCTGCATTCTGCCATCCGTCTTCGTACTTGTCAGACACCTGAAGTCCCGTTGCATAGGTCGGGTTTTCCCTGTCCTTGTCTATGCGTCCCTCGTAGACTGCGCCCCTGCATGCAAAGTAGATGTAGATTGTCGTCTTGTCTTCTATAAGGTTGAGCCATGCGGAAGACTCTCCGTTGTATTCGTACTCTCCTCCTGCATAGGTTGCATCGTTGTAATACATTTCACCGCTACCCTTAAGCGTACACTGGTTGATTGCCCCCTGCGTTAGCGTAAGGTATGACCAGTCGGTAAAGTAGAACATGTCTTCCGTACAGGTTGACTTGTCGTCTATTCCGTGAAAGATTCTTACCACAAGCTGCTCTGGTTCCGCCTGAATTAAAAACCATGCTCCGTCGTATTCCATCATGTAGTCCGTAACAAGCATCATTGACGAAAGTCTCTTGGGTGAATCGTCTTTTTCTTGGGCAAAAAGAGCTGCCGTAAAAAATAGGGCTATAAGAGTCCTGCTTAGGAATGATTTCATTTTCATCCTTGTGCCTCCGTTATTTTTGCTTCCATAAATTCCTGGAATTGGAATGCCAGATCCATAACCCATTCAATTGAATCGTTCAGATTGTCCCGGTGAAGACCTCCCTTAAAGGGAAGATAGTAGGAAATCCAGAAATATGTTTCATCCCATGCCACATTGATAAAGATGTAGTTGTTGTTCCACTCGTTTGCAATAAGAGCCCCTTCTTCATCTGTTAGCTGAAGGCTGGGAGTCACACCTGTCTCAAACCTTAAAAGCTGCCGCTTAGGGTCTATGACAATTGAAAAATAATTTCCCACGGTGATAGAGTTTCTGTCTTCCCTAATGTCTATTCCGAATTGTTCATAGTAGTCATCCAAAAGGTTTGCAACAGAATTTACATCTACTTCCTCGGCAAGGAGTGAGGCCGACCCGTCAATGTTTTCCAGCAGCGAATAAAGGGCCCTCGCCTGGTCTACGGTTAGCGTCGTGTCTTCCTGAGCAAAGGCAAATGTCAGCCCCAAAAGCATGAGTAGGGTAGTGAGCATAAACCGTTTCATTTGTATTCCTCCTGTTATTTATGGTATAGAATATTGGCATTGTATTTCTAGTGGCAGACTTGCGTCAGAACCAGAGCGCTATGCCAAATGCATGGGTAATTCTCCAGTTTTGTAAGAGTCCGCCTGCTTAAATTGTTCATTAAAAAAAAAGCACTTCTAAAAATTCATTGTCGAGTCTTTAGAAGTGCTTACATTTAATAATAGAGATTTGTAAAAGAATTTAGGCAACCTCAAATAACAGTTTTTAGAGGCTCCCTTTAGTTTGTAGTAAATCTGTAACGACCGGCGTAGCCAGAGCGGTTTTTTACCACAATTCTGAATGTTCCAGTCCAGCGAGGAACCCAACTGCAATAGGCATTTGAAGAATAAGAAACATCCTGTGTAATGAAGTTTCCATTTGCATCATAGACAAAAATGTCATAGTCACATCCGTCAAGTGAATAAACACCTGCTTCTGCATACTCATTGCCATAATATGTGATTGTATATGTACAGGTTCCACCGTTTCCAGAAACACAGTCAACATCATAGTAGGGGCCAGATACTGTACCTCTTGTGGCTTTGGATGCGTCTACCAGTTTCTGTACGCTTGCAGCCCATGCTTTCATGGTTTTATCCTTTCCGTACAATTGTTTTGCATCGTCAAGCAGCTGCTGTGGAGTGTAGTCAACTTCTGATGACTGTTCTGCTGCCACGGATGTTCCTTTCTTTCCTGCAAAGTCGCTGGATTCTGACAATGCGGTAATGTCAACGGAACTTAAAATTTCAGCCGCCATTATGAGTGCTGAAGCAGAACTGTTTGCGTAGCCGTATTCCGCAAGTGTATATGCCGTCTCTAGTGCCTGCATTTCTTCTGAGGCTGGTTTTGTGGATGTTGCTTTATCCTGATTTTCTGCGGACTGAGCAAAAATCAAAGCTGAACCGAAAATAACACATGCAAAAAGTGCTGTAAGTTTCTTCATCGTTATTCCTCCTTGATGAAAGATAACATAATTATAACATGGAAAAAAAAACAGGTCAACATTTATTTTTTTTACTCATACAGCACGAATGGTGCCCAGTATCTTGGTTCCGGGTATTGTTTTCGTAATTCTTCCTTTGCTTTTTTATATGCTACTGAATAGTCGGTGCCTTTTCTGATATATTTGTATAGAATAGTCTGGAATACACAGGTTGCTTCGTCGCTTACTTCCCATAATGTTGCACCTACATGTTCAGCTCCAGCTATGATACAGGATCGGAAAAGACCTGACATACCGTCTCCACGTTTCAGTGAGGAAAGACCTGTCTGACATGCGGATAAGTTGAGAAAGTCTGCATTCATGTTAAGCGCTGCAAGTTCTGCAACAGTCAGATATCCGTCTTCTTTTGAGTCTTCTATGCTTCCAGATACTTCTGAAAATACGAGCGTTGAAAATGCCGGGATTTCTTCATTGAAATAACCGTGACAGGACAGAAGAATTTGTGAATACGACGCCAGTTCACCGGACTGTGAAAGTTGTTTTATAAGACTTTCCGTTACGGCTTCTCCAAAATATGTTTTTGTTTTGTCTCTCTTGAATACAGATTGCTGTACTGTACTGACTTCGACACCTGTTCCGTGTATGTTACTCCATCTGAAACCTTTTTTTGTATAATACTCTCCTGCGTTTTCATATGAGAACAGTGCCTGCGATTCTAACTCCTCATCTTCAGTTGTACTTCTTCCAGGCCTGATTACATTTGGTACATTGTATACGGCATCTCCCAGACCAAGAAAATTAGTAGTACGGTTTTGTGCTGTTTCTTTTTGCATGCTTACAGAAATTGAAGGAGAAAGAGTTATTGCATACACATCTCCGAGATTTTTGTTTGTTCCATCTCCCAGTATGTCAAACGGTAATGAAGAAAGCGATCCGTCAGGAACAATCAGAAGACTGCTTGCTGACTTGGGAATGTATTGTAGTACCGGCTCAATGAGTTTTGCATATAATTCTGTGCGCAGATCATAGAGTCCCTTTTGCCCTCTGAGACCGCGAGAGTCAAGAGTTTGTCCCTTTGTAATTCTTTCCCGCAACAGATCGATTTTCTTTGAGTAGTTATAATCAGAATCAAGGGGAACTGCTGTTACTCCGTTTCTGGTTATGACCAGACAATATGAAGGAATTGTTAATTCTTCATCATCAAACGGATTGAATGATAAATCACCGCCTGAAAGGGTCTGTTTTGCGCCATAGGTATAATCTTCACTGTACATGACATATTCAAGAATAACCTGGTTAGATGCACACCATTTTTGAGCATCTGAAAGTTTTACTATTGGTGGATTGCGTAATTGTTCGTATGCTGGAATTCTTTCTGTTATTTTTGTTTCGAGTGCTGATAATTCGTTTTTTGCAGATTCAATTTGTCTAAGTCGTGTATCGGTAGGTTCAAATTTCAGCTCTGCTTCAAGAATCTTTATTTTCATCATGAGCGTTTCCAGTGAAGTTTTTTCTTCCGGAAGTATTCCCTGTAAAGAAAGAGCGGCTTCTGTTCCTATTTCCTGCAAAAATCCCTGAGCTCTGAGCATTTCCGAGAAATAAAATGCTTTTTCAAGATTATTTGTTTTTATGGAATTATCAACTCCTGCATAATATATGGGAACTGTCTGTGCTAGTATTTCTGCTGAATATTCAGGTAAAAGCTGCTGCTGAGCCTGTATGGAATTTATTCCTAATGCTAAAGCCCTTTGCTGAAGTTCATCTTTTTTTGCTGAAAGTGATTCTGGAATTTTTTCCATTACCGCATCTGTAAAAAATGAAAGTGCCAGCTGTATCATTGGGGTTCCCTGTGATACAAGTGTCTCGCCATAAGAGAGTGTCTGTGCTCTATACTCCAGGCATTTAGCAAAATCTTCCTGTCTTTCTGCTATGATACCCCTTATTGAACTGGAAAGAATTTGTTCGGTTAGTGTTTTGACTGGCTGTTGCGCTATAAGTTCATCGAATTTTTCTATATTCTTTTCTGCCGAATCAAATTCATTTCTGAAGACATCTAGAAAGGCACGTGAGTAATATATCTGTGCGAATTCTGAGCTGTTTTCACCATATAATTCCCTTAACTGTTTCATCTCGCTGTCAAGGTAATCCTGTGCTTCATCGTAATCTTCTTCATAGATTGAAAGCATGGCGTATTGATCATATATGTGAATTTTTTCCAGACTGTATTCACCCAATTCACTTGCATACTTTAATGCTTCGTCTGTATATTCTCTTGCAGTTTCGTAATCTCCATTTGATGTATACGTTACCGAAATATCCAGATTGTAATAACAAATCCAGTACGCATCCAATACAAGCAGTCTGTTTAATTTATTCCGTAATTCATCCGCAGTTTTTTGTTTTGAGGAATCTGTGTGTGTGTTTGATAATTCTTCAAGCTGTTTTTTAGTCTGCTCATGAGATTTTAAGAAAAGTCCAAGTGCTTTTTTTGAATAAAACAAACTGAGTTGTGTTGCACCTATGTTTGCGTAGCATCCTGCAAGCGTTATATAGCCTTCCTGAAGCGTTAAGGAGTCTTCTCCTTCAAGTTCGATTGATAAATCAATACTTTTTTTTATGTTTTCTATTGCATATTTGTACATGCCTGTCTGGGCTTGTATGAAACCGACTGTGTTTAAGCAGTCTCTGTCGTACTGTTTGAACTGCTCAGGAATGTTTCCTTTTTTATCTGTGACAACATAGGAAAGAGCTTCACTTGCATAGTCGTAGGCAAGCGCATATTCATTGAGCCTGAGCGCCACGGAACTTGCATTTGCCAGTATCATTTTTTTTTCAACAGTGTTGGATTCTATTACCTCTAATGCGTTTTGATAGCTTATGAGTGCTTTGTCATATTCCTGCTGTTTTTCCCATGCAACTCCCTCTGAATAAAAATCGGATGCGGTCTGTGCATTTAATATGCCGGCGGGAAAAAAAATAGATATAAGGATCATGGTAACGATTATTCGTGATTTCATTTATATCCTCCTGCAATATATCTGTAATCGTATCATAATGAAAATACACTGCCAATAACATGTGATTTAAACTGCAATTATTCCTGTTCCTCTCCACTTGCAACCATAAGAGAGCCGTCGTCTTCTGCCGCAAGGGATGCTAGGTCTGCTATGTCCTTCCTATGGGCGGCTTTCTGCCATGTTGTGCCGGCTTCTCCTAAGGACTGCATTTGCATGTTCTTTCGTTCCCTCTGCTCTGTGTAGAGGTGGCGGGCGGCAAGTAGTATGTCTGCTGCAAGGTCGGCCCTAACATGTAAAAGTTCTGCTATTTCCGATTCTGGGGCTTTGGAAAGGGCTTCTAGCGTGCCGTATTTTTTCATTAGCAACTTGTCCCTTTCTGCTCCTACATGGGGTAGTTTTACAAATGGAGTTACGGTGTTTTCTTTTGTGCGTAGGTTCTGGTTGCGGCTTGTGGCAAAGCGGTGGGTCTCGTCCCTTACCCTCTGAAGCAGGCGCAGTGCATCGCTCCGTTTGGAAAGTCGCACTGGTTCCGAAGTGTGGGGCCTCCATATTTCCTCATCCCTTTTTGCAAGACCCGCTATGGGAACATTCAGTCCTAGGCTTTTTAAAACTCCGTCCACTGCGTTAACCTGACCAATTCCTCCGTCAATAAGAATTAAATCTGGAAGTTCTTTTCCTTCATTTAAAAGCCTTGTGTATCTTCTTGTAGTGGCCTCCCTCATGGACTGAAAGTCGTCTATGTAGCCATCTGTGGTCTTGAGCCTAAAGTAGCGGTAGTTCTTTTTGTCGGGATTGCCGTTGTAAAAGCTGATTAAACTTGCCACAGGAAATTTTCCGCCTATATGGGCAATATCAAATCCTTCGATTCGTGCTGGAAGTGTGGGAAGTTCAAGCACCTCCTTAAGTTCTTCCATTGCAGGAAAGTCACCTCTTTCCCTCTTGCGCCTAATTATGTCTTCCCTTGCGTTTTCCTGAGCCATTGCCACTGCGGCAGAGTGAAGTTTGGCATGTTCTATTCCGTCAGTAACAAGAATTATGTCCGTGTTAGCCTTTAGTTCCTCGCTTAAGTATTTTTTCATAAGGGACTTGTCTGTTTCTACGGTTACATAAATTCCCGGCGGAATTTCCTCTTTTTCAGTGTAGTAGGCTCCCATAAACTCTTCAAGAATTTCTTCATCTTCGTTAAGGCTTACCGCCCTGTAGGTATCCCGTCCAAGAAGTTTTCCTCCGCGGATTTTTAGAACTGCTATGCTTACAAGTTCACCGTCACGCCAAGAAGCAATGTAGTCCCTGTCGTTACCGTCAAATCCTTCCACGGAATTTTCATTCTGCAGAACTGAAAGAGCCTTTAAGCCGTCTCTTAGTCTTGCGGCCTTTTCAAAATTCATTTCTTTTGCGGCAGCCTTCATCTGCTCTTCCACTTTTTTGGCCGTTTCTTCGCCTTTGCCCTCAAGAAGCATTGAGATTTCATCGATAAATTCAGTATAGGTGGATTGGGCAACATCCCTGCAGCAGGGGGCTAGACATCTTCCTATATGATAGTAGAGGCATGGAGAGGCATTTGGGGATTTTTTGCGGAAGGACTTGCAGTGCCGTAACGGATAAACTTCCTTAAGTGTTTCTATAAATGTATCCAGTGCGCTTGCATCAGGGTAGGGACCAAAGTACTTTGAACCGTCTTGAACTATTCTGCGGGTTTTAAAAATCCTGGGATATTCTTCGGCGGTAATCCTTAAAACGGGGTAAGATTTTCCGTCCTTAAGGTTTATGTTGTACTTGGGAGTGTATTTCTTTATTAGATTGTTTTCTAATAGGAATGCCTCGTACTCGTTGTTTGTTGTAATGTATTCTATGCTTCGGGCATTGCTTATGAGCAGTCTTGTTTTTATGTCCTTTCTTCCGCTAAAATAGGAAGACAGGCGGTTTTTAAGACTCTTTGCCTTGCCCACATAGATGATGGTGCCATCTTCGGCTCGCCATAAATATACGCCGCTTGAGGAGGGTGCCTTTAAAGCGGTTTGATGGAGGACTTCGCGGAATGAAGTTTCTGAACGGTCGGACATACATTAATAAGATACTTTGTTTTCTGACTTTTTGTCTACTTGTTTTTTCTGCTGATTTTGCTTTTGCGGATGAAACAACATATACCCTTGGGGGAAAAGACGGTTGGCCCACCCTTCAGACTATGGACGGAGTAACCTACGCACCCGGCAAGTACGGTTGGCAAAGCATTGTCCTTGATACAAATAGCCGTAGCATAGACGATAGCACAGACATGCTGGTAAGTTTTGACGGAACAAACTTTATAGACGAAACTGGCAACTATACCACGGTACGAAATTCCCTTCTGCCTTCTTCTGATTCCATTATGGGAAGCGGAGCAGGGCTAGGACTTGGAAGCGGAGGCATTTCCTTTTCTGGCTCAGAGGGTGCTCTTTTTTCTACTAGCGGAGTAACGGGTTCCTTCCTTATTGAATTCTGGCTGTGTCCTGCCATTGCCGAAAGTGGAGAAGTTGTTTTTTCATGGCGCTCTTCACGAACACTTGCAAACTATCCCCTGTATCAGACGGTAAGGGCAAGCTTCTTCAACAATAAGTTGCGCTGGGACTTTACCAACATATTCAGCGGCTACAGCAAGAACGACGGAACCGTAACCCTTAACGAATTTCAGCCTGCTGTTCCTGGCGAGTGGAGTCATCATTCTATTTCCTATGACGAAGAGACGGGCCTTCTGGAATACCGCATTAACGGAAAGACTGAAGATTTGGTTTATGTTACCACAAACGGTAAGGAGCATGGCGGTTCAATTTTTCCTCCTGTACTGGGAGTTGCGGCCGATGTGGAATTTTGCACAAAGTTTACAGGACGCATAGACGACATCCGCATACAGAAAACTTCCCATTACGACAATGCGGAAGACCTTCGCTACGATACTTACAAAAAAGACGGAGGCCGCTTTGTTACCGACCCCATTATGGTTTCCAGTGGAGCCACTCTTGACCGAGTGGATGCCCTTATTTCAGAGCCTTCCCAGACAGCAGTGGTAATGTATGTCCGTGCCAGCGACAACTTCTTTAACTGGACTGAAGACGAGCCTGCATGGATTCCTGTGCAGAATCACGAAGAACTTAAAAATGTTAAGGGTTTGTATTTTCAATTTGCGGCGGAACTTTATCCTGACGGCGGTGGAGAAACTAGTCCCCAGGTTACTCAGGTGGACCTTCACTTTACCGAGGTTCCTGTTCCACTTCCGCCTTTTGCAATTCAGGCTGTAGCAGGTGACGGTTCCGTTACCCTTACATGGAGCCGTTCCGTAGACTCTACTGTGGGCGGATATTATGTATTCTACGGAGAGAGACCCGGTGAATATCTTGGACGCGAGGCAGTGCAGGGTTACTCTCCCATTGATGCCGGTAAGACTGTTTCCATAACTCTTACGGGGCTTAAAAACGGAAAAATCTATTACTTTGCGGTAGCATCCTATTCACCAGAAAACACAAGCATCATGGGCTCCCTTTCCAAGGAAGTGTATGCCCGGCCGGTAAAGAGGTAATCATGGCTGACAACAAAATGCAGAACAAAATAATTTACGATCGTGCAAAGGCTGCTGCTCTTTCTCGCGACTATACACTTGCAACAAGACTGTTCAAGGGACTCTTAAGTTCAGATCCTGAAAATGTGGAATTTCTTGAAGGCCTTGGTGATGTCTATGAAAAGAGCGGTGCCGACGCAAATGCAATTCCACTTTATCGGGAAGTGGTGCGGCTTCAGCCCTCAAATGTAAATGCCCTTAACCGCCTTGCAGGAATTTACCGCCGCCTCAAGCGCTACGACGATTCCATTTCCATGCTGGAGCAGGCACTTATAACTGACGAAAGCAATGTTCAGGTTTACTACAACCTTGGCTTTACATACAAACTCATGGGAAAATACGATGATGCAGTTGAATGCTTTAACCGCGTCATAGAAGAAAATCCTAGCGATGTTCTTACCTACAATCACCTTGGTTCTATTTTTGATGCTCAGTCAAACTATCAGAAGGCCGTCTCTGCCTATCAGAGGGGACTTAAGGTTGACCCCAACCATCCAATTCTTCACCTTAACCTTGCTCATACATACGAGTCTCTAGAAGAACTTGAACTTGCCGAAAAGGAATACGAGGCCGCACTCCGCTCAAAACCGGGTTGGCTTGAAGCGATTGACGGTTATGCAGGACTGCTTCTTAAAAAGGATGAGGCAAAAAATGCAGGCGCAATAATTCAGCAGGCAATCAGTTTAAATCCCGAAAGTGTAAAACTGCATTCAAAAATGGGTGATGTATATTCTGGACAGCAGCTCTACGAAGAGGCGGAAGACGAATACAAGGAAGCCCTTAAATATGACGAAAACTATGCAGCGGCACTTTCTGGTCTTGCAAACGCCTACGAGGCTACAGGAAAAAAGGCCGAGGCTTTGCGTACTGTTCAGAAACTAGAAAAAGTTCAGCCTGAAAATTCAGATACTCAGCAGCAGTATTCATATCATCTGCTTTCGTCAAACAAACTGAATGCGGCAAGCCGTAAGATAAAGCAGTTGTGGGACAGAAACCCTGACGATGTTCGCACCCTCAACCTTCTTGCCCAGTACTATATCTGCAAAGGAGAAGATTCAAAGGCTCAGGGATGCTTTAAAAAAATAGAGGAAATAAATCCCCAGTACACGACCCACCTCAGGGATGCGGGAGACAGGTATCATCAGAAGGGCCGATACAAAAAGGCGGAAGACTACTACCTTCGTTATCTTGAAAGCCACACAGGTGATTCTTCTTCCATGCTCAAACTTGCAAAGAATTACGAAAAGCTAGGACTTTACGACAAGGCACTTGCATACTATCAGATGCTCCAGACTCGTGACGCTACAAATCCTGTTTACAGTCAGAATCTTGAAAGAGTAAGTGCCCTCTGCGTCTCAAGACCTTCTCAGGTTCCTTCTCCTGAGCCAGTGATTGAAGAAAACGAAATGCCAGAAATTCCTGTTGAAGAAAATCCTGTACCTGATGTTTCCAATTCAATTGATGAAGACATTGCTCCTGTTGTTGAGGAAGAAGATGATGAGCCAGACTTTGGCGATACTTTCTCTGAGCTTGAGCAGGACACTGCAGATGCAAGAGAAGTAATTGACAGTGATGAACTTGATGCCCCCGACATAGACGATTCAAAAGGAGTTGATCTGGACTCTCTTGTTCCCGACAGCGATGGACTTGACGAAGCGGATGACTTCTTTGCCGACAATCCCTTTGGCGCAAGTGATGCCACTCTTCCCACTCACGAAGAAGACATGGGCGACATGTTCCAGAAAGAAGAACTTGAGGAAGAGGATGATTTTGTTCCACCTCCGCCTCCTGTTCCGCCAGTTAAGAAGACCGCACCAAAGCATGAGATAGAAGATGAACCTGACGCCTTTGAAGATGATTTTTCCATTGATGATTTGGATGCCGTGCCTGCTCCAGAGCCAGAGCCTGAACCAGAGCCTGAGCCGGTGATAGATGACATTCCCCAGATGGTCAGCATGGAAGAGCCGGCTGCCGAAGAGGAAGAAGCCCTTGCAGAAGAAGAGCCCGCTGCCCAAGAGGAAGAAGCCCTTGTAGAAGAAGAGCCAGCCGCCTATGAGGAAGAAGCCCTTGTAGAAGAAGAGCCAGCTGCCCAAGAGGAAGAAGCCCTTGTAGAAGAAGAGCCAGCTGCCGAAGAGGAAGAAACTCTTGTAGAAGAAGAGCCAGTCGCCCAAGAGGAAGGAGTCCTTGTAGAAGAAGAGCCAGCCGCCCAAGAGAAAGAAGCTCTTGCAGAAGAAGAGCCAGCTGCCCAAGAGGAAGAAGCCCTTGTAGAAGAAGAGCCCGCTGCCGAAGAGGAAGAAGCCCTTGCAGAAGAAGAGCCAGTAGCCCAAGAGGAAGAAGCTCTTGCAGAAGAAGAGCCAGTCACCGAAGAGGAAGAAGCTCTCGCAGAAGAAGAGCTAGCTGCCCAAGAGGAAGAAGCCCTCGCAGAAGAAGAGCCAGCTGCCGAAGAAGAACCTGTTTTGGATGATGCGGACATTTTTAGCGTAACACCAGAAAGTTCAGAAAGTGGGGAAGAATTAGACGAAGAAGCGGAAGAAGCCCTTTCTCTTTTGCAAAAGCTTAAATCTCTTATTCCATATTTGCCAGAAGAAAAACAGTCGGAATTTAGTTCAAGTCACGCTCGTCTGTTAATGGACTATCTTATTGCTAGGTTAAGCGGTAAGGAAGGACTTCTTGCCCTGTCCAGCAGAATGCGCAGTCAGCTGGGGCTTGAAGAACAGCAGGTTTCCCAAAATGGAGCGGGGCTGGTAAGCGATGTTGTTTCAGGCATGGAGTCTTATGTGGCTTCCATTCCAGACGCAAACCTTGCCCGCACTCTTGAAGGAGAACTTAATGCCGTCCTTCATAAACTGGAAGACTCTAAAGAGTAATAATCCGAGAGTTTGTAATCTGAACATTTCCCTCGTCGCAGATAAGGATGTCGTTTTCAAGGCGGCATCCTCCTGTTTTGGGGTCGTACAGTCCTGGCTCAAGGGTTACAATCATTCCCGGTTTAAAGAGGGCCTTTGCATCCGTCTTTTTGCTTACAAAGGGTTCCTCGTGAATTTCAAGACCTATTCCGTGACCAAGTCCGTGGGGCATAGACACCTTTGACTTTGCAAAGAGGGCATCGGCCTTTTCAGATGCTGCCCTTATTCCCTGTCCTGCCGCATACAGGGGCTTTACTGTGTCAAACACATATTGAATTGTTTCAATCTGTTTTTGCTGTTCTTTTGTAAGAGGTCCCCTTGCAATGGTAATGGTTGCATCGCTGGTGTAGCCGTTAAAGACAACTCCGTAGTCCAAAATGGAAAGTCCCCTTGTTCCCCATTCGCTTCCTGTGTAACCGGGAAATGCGTGTATTGCAAAACTGCGTTCTGGTCCTGCGGCAAGAGTGTCAAAGCCTGTCCTTTCGCAGCCCTGCATTCTAAGTTCTTTTTCTATGAACAGGGCCACATCAATTTCGCAAGAGATTTTTCCATTGCGGAGCATCTTTTCAATTTCGTCAGTCATGTAGCTTGTAATTGCGGCAGCTTTTCTTGTGCATGCAATTTCGTAGTCATCCTTTACTGACCTTTGATGTACAACAAAATCGTGAGTGCTGTTTGTCCTACACTTTACATCCCATCCCTCCAGTTCGGAAACATATTCTAGAAAAAGTGGATAGGATGTTGCTGGAGGAATTTCCACAGAGGGGCGTGATCCTGCATTCAGTTTTTTTAGGACTTCTCTTACTGCTGTGGTGTTTTTTCTGTTGTACTTTGTAAAGGGAATTATTTTTCCTGCATGAGCCCTTTCTCGTGCAAGGTTTTCGTCCCAAGGAATAAGCACGCTGTTTCCGTCTGCCGCTATAATCAGAATGGCATCGCTAGGGTGACCGCACAAATATCTTAGGGAAGGTTCCCTTCGCTCTTCGCTGTCTTCAAATACTACTGCCGAAAGATTGTTCATCTTTAAGAAGTAAGTTACAGCAGTCCGCCTTAAAATATAAAGGGATTCTAAATCTGCGGAATTGATTATTCTGTCGTAATCCGCTCCCGTGTCTTTTGTAATAGCAGGCTGTGTCTGTGTGTTTTCTTCTGCCGCCATGTCTATGCCTCCTCTTGATTTTTTTTGCCTTTTATAAACCTTTTTGTCATTGGGTCACGGGTAAGGAACAAAAGCCCCACGCCCACAAATGCAAACATTATAGCCGTAAGTGCAACAGGAACTCCCTGAGAAATGAACCTGTTGTATCCGCTAAATGCCGAAACTATTTTGTCCTTAAGCAGATAGACTGGTACGCTTGCCAGAATGGAAAAAACTACCATCTTAAGGGCATACAGTGCCGACTGTCTTACCACCGAACCTACATCTATGGTTGGAGTTTTTTTTAGGAATGCAAAAAGAAGAATCATGTTTACTGTGCTTGCAATGCTCAGTGCCAGTGCAATGCCAGCTCCCTTCATGGGATGCACTAAAATTACCGCAAGGGCAATGTTTATTGCAAAGTTTATAAGTCCTGCAATGGTAGGGCTTTTTGTGTCTTGCTGGGCGTAAAAAGCTGGAGCAATGATTCTGTTTACCGCAATAAAAAACAGTCCTGCAATGTGGTAGCGGAATACTTCCATCGTCATCTTTATTGAATCTCCGTTAAACTTTCCGCTTTGAAACACAAGTGCAATCAGGTTTTCTCCCATGATAAGAGAATAGAATGTTATAGGAATTGCAATTAGTGCCATTATCTTTATGGACTGGGAAAGCATGTCGTTAAATTTTTCCCACTCGTTTCTTTTTGCAAAGCCTGTAAGGTCTGGCAGAATTACGGTTCCTATGGTTACAGCGCAAATGCCCAGAATAAGTTCCTGAAGCCTAAGGGAATACTGTATGCTGGAATAGACTCCTTCTCCTGCATGGGTTGCAAGTTGGGAAGAAACCAGATCGTTCAGTTGATAGGCGGACATTCCTATTATGGTCGGGCCTATGAGCTTTAGAACCGTTCTTGTTCCAGGATTTGTAAATGCTTTTTTTATTGTGGTAAAGGCGACATGCCAGTCGTTTTTAAGTACGAAGGGAAGTTGGAATGCAGCCTGTACCGTGCCTCCCGTAATGACACCAATGGCCATTGCCCTTGCAGGATTTTTTGTGTAGGGTGCCAAAATGTATGTGGCCGCAACCACTATGGCGTTGAACAGAATGGGAGTAAATCCTGAAGGAGAAAAAATCTTTAATGCGTTTAGTATTCCCTGGAAAAGTGCCGCAATGGAAATGACTACAAGGTAGGGAAACATTATGCGGGTAAGAACTACCGCCTCTGAAAAAGCAAGAGAGTCAGTTTCCTTAAAGAAGATTCTTATAATGAGCGGAGTAAAAATCATTCCCAAAGAAACAAAGATCACCGTAAGGAATGTTACCAGAGTAAAGGTTGCGTTTACAAAATCCTGAGTTTCCTTTTTCCCTTCTGGACTGTCTGCCTTTTCAAGATAAGTCTTAAATGTGGGAATGAAGGCTACAGAAACAGAATTTTCCGCAAACAGCCGTCTGAAAAAATTAGGCACTTGAAAGGCAATTCCAAAGGCATCGCTTAAGGCCGAGGTTCCTAAAAACTTTGCCTTGGTGCTTTCCCGTATAAGACCCAGTATCCGCGAAAACAGGGTAAGGACTGAAAGTGAAAGTCCCTTTGCAACTATTGAATGAGCTTTTTTTTCTTTTTTTTCCTGCATATGTATAGAATACTGATGTTGCCAAAATAAAGCAATCGGTATACACTTATAGATATGAGCAGTAAGCCTAGACATGTGTTCCAGAGGGTGGGTGACACGCCAATAATTCCAATTTCCGCAAAGATTCTCGTCATATTCATCATGCTGCTTTTGCTTTCAAACTTCATGACGAATTTCATAAACCTTTCCCTTTCCCAACGCAAGGTAATTCAACTTACCAACGAAATTCTCGTGGGAAAGCTTAAGACTCTGTACAACGCGGCAGACAATCAGTATCAGATAAGTCTTTATGCTCAGGACGAAGCATCTTCAGTTCAGTCCCTGTGCGAAACCGCCGAGTCAGACTTTACCATGGACCACAGCATTGCACTGGGAGTAAGGCAGGATTCTTCCATTCTTTTTGTTCAGGCACGAAACATGCTAGGAAGTTGGTACCGTTTTTCGGATGAAAATGCCCTTGCCCTTATGAACGGCAGTTTTGAAGAAGGCATTCAAGAGGGTACCATAACCTTTAAGGCCCTTACCGGAGACGAATACTTTGGCGTGTACAAATTCCATCCCCAGTGGAACTGCTACATAATAAGGGCGGAACTAAGGTCAGACACAAAGGATTCAATGTACAGGGTAATGCTCATCATCATTCCCATTATTCTTGTGTTCATAATTGTTTTCCTTTGGGCGGGAATCGTAATGTTCAGAAGGCTCTTTGCAAATGTTAAGCACATTACCAACAACCTGTATCAAATGCAGCAGGACCAGAAGTTGGGACTTATTGACATTTCAAAAGCTCCTAATGATGATGTTACCTATCTTGCGGCAAGCTTCAACTCTCTTTCTTCCAACATTAACAACCTCCTTACCACATTCCAGAAATTTGTTTCTAAAGATGTGGTGGAGCGGGCCTACAGCGAGCAGTCTATAAACCTTGAGGGAAAGCCGCGGAACCTTACCATTCTTTTTAGCGACATAAAAAGTTTTACCTATCGCACAGAAGTTTTGGGCAACGACATTATAGATCTTCTTAATGTGCATTACGATAAGGTAATCAGAATAATTCAGAGTGAAAGTTCCCTTTCTTCAAAGCGAAGAAATGTAATTGCAGGCTCTAGCGAAGGCAGGGGAATAATAGGTAGCATAATTGGAGACGCAATACTTGGCATTTACGGACTAAAGGATTCTTCCGCAAGAAAGTCTATTGATGCAATCCAGAGCGCATGGGAAATAATTACCGCCACAAAGGAACTTAGGGAAAAAATGACATCTCGCCGTGAACAGATTGAGGCGGAGCGTAAACTTACCGCCGCAGAACTGAGGGTGTTTGACGCAGTTATGCTTGAGGTTGGCGTGGGTATAGACGGTGGCGAAGTATTCTATGGTACAATCGGCTCAAATGACCACATGACAAATACCGTAATAGGCGACAAGGTTAATTCAGCCTCGCGGTTGGAAGGCCTTACCCGTGAATACAGATTGCCTATTATTGTAAGCGCTTATGTAAGGGATGAAGTTCTTTCGCAAAAACAGTTTGCGGAACGGTACAGGTTCTTTGAAGTTGACACCGTTCAGGTAAAGGGAAAGACCGAAGGCATGAAGGTTTACTTCCCTTACGATGACAAATTCTGCGGAGAAGAAATGCTTTCTGAATTTGAAACCTACGGAGAGGCTCTTTCTTACTATTACAAAGGTGACTGGAAAAACGCCCGGACTTTGTTCCGAAAATGCAGCCTTGATGTTGCAGGAGTTTTCCTTGAGCGCATGGGTCTTAAAAAGGCACCTGATGACTGGAGCGGAATATGGACAATGAAAACAAAGTAAACAGGTCAGTCCACGAAGGTGTGCAGCTTTTTTTAAAGGGTGTTCACCCAGAGGTGCAGGAGGTTGCTGCCTCTTACGACCTAAACAAGGAATATGCAAAGACTCGCCACAACAAGACTCCCGGATTATGGGCTCCTCTTTTAGTATGCTTTGCGGTTGTTCTTGTAACTTCATTTCTGATTTTCTTTTTTGTAAACCGCAACAACGAACGCATTTCGGTTTCCGTTGATGCTTTTGAAGACTTAAACCTCACTTCACTTCTAGATACGGTTTCTGAAACTAGGTCAAACAGAGATGCCGCAAAAAAAGAAGCGGAAAGTCTTGCCTCTGAGCTTGAGGGGGAACTTGACAGAGCCGCCCGCAACAGAGATGCGGATTTGTTTACCATAAAGTCCCTTAACCTTTCTTATGCAGAAACGACACGAAGAAGCAGGGAAGTGGAGTCTGCCTATGAAGAAGCGGTAAGCCTTGCCCACTCCCAGTACGATTCCCGCATTCGTGAGCAGGAAGAGGCAGCGCAAAGGTATCAGGCTCAACTTGACGAATATGATTCTGCCCGACTGGAACTTGCCCGAGAAAAAGAAAATGCAATTAACAGCCAGAAGCAGCTTTTTGAAATGGAAAAGGAGCAGCTAGTAACTTCATACGAAAATACCATTTCACAACTTAAGGAGCAGATTGTTTCTGTTCAGCAGGAAGATTTAGGTAGGCAGATGAAGGCTGTTAACGACATCTCTCAAAAGTACGGTTCCGAAATTGACGCCTTAGATCCTGTTATAAACGATGCAGAGGGGAACGCCATTGTTTCAAGAACTTCCAGAACGGAACTGTCTGAACGCTTTGCCCCCTTCCTGTTTACTGCAAACTTAAGCGATGAAGCTTCTGAAGAATTTAAGGACGCCCTTTCTTTGGCAGAATCCCTTTTTGGAGACTTTGACTATACTCAGAAAATTGTTTCCTCACTTCCGCAGAAAAATTCCATTCCTGCATATGTGCGCACATCTTCTAGACTTTCCCATACCGCTGGAAACGAAATTGTGCGAGCGGCTACAAGGGAAGTAAACCGTCTGGCCCTAATTCTTGAGTCACAGCGTACCAGACTTGAAGCCTTAACTTCTCAAAACGATTCCTACAGGCTTGCCCTTTTTTCTATGGCAAGGGCTTCTGGTGCCGATGGAATTGTGGTTTCTGCTTCTGGAACATCCCTTTCACTGCTGCTTTTAGAACCTGCAAAAGACAGGCTGGAAGCATTTCTTGCTGAACGGGAGAGTGCTGCAGAATCTGATTTGGAAGAGGAATCTGTCCCTGACTCTGTAGAAGAGAGTGGGGAAGAAAAGAACCTTGAACTTTATGTCTTTAATGCCGACTCTTCTACCTCCTTTACCATTCCTGTTACTGGGGTTAAGATGGAAGAGGAAACTGTTAGGGTTACACTTTTAAACACCTCTTCTGTGGAACCGGGATTTTTTGTTACGGTAAGGGAGTCTGCGGCAGAAAAAGTTCAGAACTGATTGTATAAAGTCACAATAACATGTATAGTATATTAGAGAGATTTTGTGGGAAGGTGAATTGATGGAACAATCAGAGCAGAAACTTACGGTTTCTTCTGTTACCCCAATGGAAAAACCGATTCGCATAGGCATAGATGTTGGTTCCACTACCGTAAAGGTTGTGGCTCTTGGCGACAATGACGAACTTCTGTATGGAGACTACGAGCGGCATAGGGCAGACATCCGCAATACAATTATTCTTGTGGTAAACAAGGCTCTGGATGCCCTTGAGTCTAAACTTCCCCTAAGGGACCTTCAGACTGTAAGCGTAAAGGTTACTGGCTCAGGCGGACTTTCTGTTTCTCAGTGGCTTAACATTCCCTTTATTCAGGAAGTAGTTGCAGCAACTACTGCTGTTAGAAAAATAATCCCTCAGACTGATGTTGTAATTGAACTGGGTGGAGAAGATGCAAAAATCACATACTTTACTGGTGGAGTAGAGCAGCGCATGAACGGAACTTGTGCAGGTGGTACAGGTGCATTCATTGACCAGATGGCGGCTCTTCTTGAAACTGATGCATCAGGTCTTAACAATCTTGCAAAAGGTGCGTCTACCATTTATCCCATTGCGGCCCGGTGCGGTGTTTTTGCCAAGACAGATGTTCAGCCCCTTATTAACGAGGGTGCCCGTAGAGAGGACATTGCTGCTTCAATTTTTCAGGCGGTGGTAAGCCAGACTATTTCGGGACTTGCATGTGGTAAGCCCATCCGCGGACATGTGGCTTTTCTTGGCGGACCGCTTCACTTCCTTGACCAGCTTAGGGAGCGCTTTATACTTACCCTTAAGTTAAAAGAAGATGAAATTATTGTGCCTGAAAACAGCCAGCTTTTTGTGGCAAGCGGTGCGGCCTATTCTGCAGAGAGGACAATTCACTGTGCCAGCCCTAATGCGGAAACAAAAACTTTCCCCACTATTGCCCAGTTCCGTGAAAGCCTAAAAAATCTTGTGGGTGCGGAACTTCAAGAAGTACAGCGTCTTGAACCCCTCTTTAATTCTCAGGAAGAACTTGACGAATTTAACGCCCGTCATGCGAAAGAGACAGCCCTTACCGCTCCACTGCAGGAGGCTAGCGGTCCCGTATTCCTCGGTCTTGATGCAGGTTCTACAACTACAAAGGCCGTCCTTACCGACACTCAGGGACGCATACTGTGGCGCTTCTACGATGTTAACGCTGGTAATCCTGTAGATCTTGCTGTCCGTGTTTTAAAGGATTTGTATGCTATTCTTCCAAAGGACTGCTACATTGCACGCTCTGTTTCCACTGGTTACGGAGAGGCCCTTTTTCAGGCAGCTCTTGGCGTAGACTCTGGAGAAGTTGAGACAATTACTCACTACAGGGCAGCGGATTTTTTTGTTCCGGGAGTAGAGTTTCTGCTGGACATTGGCGGTCAGGACATGAAGTGCCTTCGTATGAAGGATGGTGCAATTACTTCTATTCAGCTTAACGAAGCATGCTCTTCTGGTTGCGGAAGTTTCCTAGACAACTTTGCGCGAACTATGGGCATGAGCGTTCAGGAATTTTCAAAACTTGCCCTTATGGCAAAAAAGCCTGTTGACCTGGGAAGCCGCTGTACCGTATTCATGAATAGCCGTGTAAAGCAGGCTCAGAAGGAAGGTGCAACAGTTGCCGACATTTCTGCGGGACTTTCCTATTCAGTCATAAAGAACGCCCTGTTTAAGGTTATAAAACTTCGCAAGGCAAGCGAAATAGGTTCAAAGGTTGTGGTGCAGGGCGGTACCTTCAACAACGATGCCGTACTCCGTGCCTTTGAAAAAATTGCTGGAGTAAATGTCTATCGTCCTGATGTAGCTGGACTTATGGGTGCATACGGTTCAGCCCTTATTGCTCAGGACCAGTGGGAAGACCTTCGCCGTCCCAAGCCCGATGACCCTGACCAGACTCCCAAATTTGTTAAGTCGGGAATTGCAAGCCTGTCAGAACTGGAAAGTTTCCATGTAGATTTGGAATTAAGGAGATGCGGAAAGTGTTCCAATAACTGCTTGCTTACGATAAATACCTTTACCACAAGCAAGGGTTCCGAAGGTTCAACCGTAAGAAAATTTGTTACTGGTAACAGGTGCGAACGAGGTGCGGAACTTGGTGAGGATGCAAAGGTTGTAGACGCAAGCAATAAGGAAGACACTGGCCTTGCCTCCGAAGAAAATAAAAACCTTCCCAACCTTTTTGACTGGAAGTACAAGAGGCTTTTCCATTATGTTCCCCTTAAGCCAGAAGAGGCTCCCATGGGTACTGTGGGAATTCCTCGCGTGCTTAACATGTACGAAAACTATCCCCTTTGGTTTACTCTGTTTACAAAACTTGGCTTTAGGGTAATCATTTCCCCCAGATCAAGCAGAAGGGTTTACGAAAAGGGTCTTGAATCTATTCCCTCCGAATCAGTTTGCTACCCTGGAAAAATTTCTCACGGACACATAGAAAGCCTTCTTCAGCAGGGAATTAAATTTATCTTCTATCCATGCGCTCCCTATGAAAAGCAGGAAGACGCTGGCGCAGGAAACCACTACAATTGTCCTATTGTAACCAGTTATCCCGAGGTTCTTCGCAACAACATAGAAGCCCTTCGTCAGGATGACACTCTGCTCTTTATGAATCCCTTCCTGCCCATTTACGACAAGGAAAGACTTGCCGTTCGTCTGTACGAAGAATTGTCCCCCCACTTTAGGCTGAGCATGGAAAAAATTACCGAAGCTGTTAACGAAGCTTGGAAGGAGCAAGACAAATTCCGCCATGAAGTTCAGCAGAAGGGAGAGGAAGCCCTTGAGGAAATAATTACTCGAGGTGCAAACGGTATTGTTCTTGCAGGACGCCCCTATCACCTTGACCCCGAAATTAACCACGGAATTCCCGAGATGATAAACGGTTTGGGTCTTGCAGTATTTACAGAAGACTCTGTTGCCCACTTGGGAAGTATAGAACGCCCCTTGCGCGTAATAGACCAGTGGACCTACCACAACAGACTTTACCGAGCTGCCGCATTTGTAAGCGAAATGCCCAACCTTGAGCTGGTTCAGCTTACAAGTTTTGGTTGCGGACTTGATGCCGTTACCGCTGACCAGGTGGACGAAATCTTAAAGGCAAAGAGCCGCATGTACACCCTTATAAAAATTGACGAGGGTTCTAACCTAGGTGCAGTGCGAATCCGCATACGAAGCCTTATTGCCGCTGTAAAGGCTCGGGAACGGAAAGGTAAGCGCTCACCAGTAAAGAGTGCCGCATATCAGCGTCAGGTGTTCACAAAAGAAATGAAGACCACCCATACAATCATTGGTCCTCAGATGAGCCCCATCCACTTTAGGCTTTTGCAGAAGGCAATGCAGTATGCAGGATTTAAATTTGTCATCCTTGACGCCGTTGATCCTAAGGCTGTAGAAACAGGACTTAAGTATGTAAATAACGATGCATGCTATCCTTCAATTCTTGTAGCAGGACAAATGATTGCTGCTCTGCAGAGCGGAAAGTATGACATAGATCATACCAGTCTGATTATTACCCAGACTGGAGGTGGCTGTCGTGCGACAAACTATATAGGATTTATCCGCCGTGCATTAAACGATGCAGGAATGTCTCAGGTGCCAGTTATTAGTCTTAGCGCTCAGGGATTTGAAAAGAACCCAGGCTTTAAGATTACGCCAAAACTGCTGGACGGAATGCTCCGCTCAATCATGATAGGTGACATCCTTATGAGGGTGCTTTACAGAACAAGACCTTACGAAGCAGTGCCGGGAAGTGCAAACGCCCTGTACGAAAAGTGGAACGGAAGGGCTCAGCTTGCCCTTAAGAGCCATTCAATTCGTTCTTACCATAAAATCATAAAGGGAATAATCCGCGACTTTGACAATCTTCCCCTAAGGCCGATTAAAAAGCCTCGTGTGGGAGTTGTAGGAGAAATCCTCGTAAAGTTCCATCCCACTGCAAACAATCAGATTGTAGAAACCATTGAGCGTGAAGGTGCTGAATGCGTAATGCCTGATTTGGCGGACTTCTTCTTCTATTCGTTTAGTACAGGAATCTTCCGCCACGAACAGCTGGCCTTCCCAAAGAAAACAGAGCGTAACGCTAGACTCTTTGTGTGGTTTTTAGAGAAGTACAGGTCTTACATGAAAAAGCAGTTTAAAAAGAGCCACCGCTTTGAGCCGCCAAGTTCCATCTACGATCTTATGAAGGGAGTAGACGACATAGTTCAGCTTGGAAACATAACTGGCGAAGGTTGGTTCCTTACTGCCGAAATGGTGGAACTTATTCATTCTGGAGTGCCAAGTATTGCTTGCGTACAGCCCTTTGCATGTCTTCCAAACCATGTAACCGGTAAGGGAATGATAAAGGAACTTCGCCGCAGGTTCCCGGGTGCAAACATTTCTGCAATTGACTACGATCCGGGTTCAAGCGAAGTAAACCAGCTTAACCGTCTTAAGCTTCTGTTGAGCAATGCTCCCGCCGGTTCACATCCGGACGAAGAGGCCGACGGTAAGATTCATGCGCCAGACGGAACTGTACAGGAAGCCATTGTCCGTCTTGCAGAAGGCGGAGACGGTTTTGTAGACACTGATCCTGTAAATCCTGCGGAAGTGCCTGCCGTCTAATCCTAAGGAGTGGGAGGAGCGTTTTATGAAGGGTTTGATGCGGAAAATTTCTCTTTGCCTTACCGTGATGTTTCTGAGTGGGGCATTCTGTTTTGCGGAATACAATCCGTTGGGAATTCCCGACTCCTGTATCATAAGGCGCAGCATTGTTTCTTCTTGGCTTACAGCTCCCTTTTCTGACCTTCAGTCCCGTAACAGGGAACTTCATTCTGACGATGTGGGCACTCTGTTTCAAGTTCGCATGGAAGAGGGACTGGACGAATTTCTTGTCATAGTTGCCCCACAGACATTTAACGATGTGGACATCATAGACGGAGAAAAACGCCGTACCGAACGGCTAGAAGAATTCCGCACTGGCTCACCAGGAAGTTGGGTTGTCTACAGGGACAAGCAGACAGAAAAAGCCCTCCGCATAGTCTGGTATTTTAATGCTGATTCAGGGGTCTACATTCAGTTTAGGCCTGCTCCCAATGCTACAAGATGCTATGCCGACCTAATTGTGTTTGGTTCCTATGCGGCCCGTTCAGTTCCTGTGGGTGTGGCATTTGATCGCCTTTATACCGCTTCCTTTGCCGATGTCTACCAGTGGACAAGACGCACCATCCCTTGGGAAAAGGTTACGGTTCAGGAGGGACAGTACCGCGACAGCGTTCAGGTTGCAGAAACAATAAAGTCTCGCCTAGGATTTATAGACTATGCCGAAAATGTTTCCTACAACGAAAACGGCGTGCTTTACAACATAGAAACAGGAAAGCCTGTAGACGATGACGAACTTTCCACAGCCTCTTATACAGACAGGCTTACCTTAAGCGGTGCAGGATTTGTAAAGTGGGTTGCAGACGGATTTGTATATCCCCTTGCAGGAAGGGGCACTGCAATTTCTGACCTGGTTGTTCCCACTGTGGAATACGCTTCCCTAAGCAAGAATGGAGTAATTTCCCAAGAGAGAAACCTTTCTTTTACCCTTGATTGGACAAGAAATCTTGCGGCGGCAGTTCTGTCTGTAAGAACAAAAAAAGACTACACATTTAAAACCGGAGGCACTGATGTCTGCATAGAACCCTTTGCCGCTGACCTTGTAAACGGCGTGCTTACCCAGACTTCGGGCTACATACCAGACACGGGATATTCCGCAAAAAAACTTAAGGGTATACTTTATGTTCTTGCCTCAACAGAGCCTTCTTATATGTACTTTGCCGCTGTTCGCCAAACTTCTTCCATTGTGCCAGATGAAATGGTCTTTAACGAGTGTGCAGTAATAATTCCCTACTTTGACGATTTGGGCAGGTTCGGATGCTATGTGTTTGAAAAAGGTAGGCAGATTACCCTTGAAAGATTCATAGCCATGTACGAGTCCAGCTTTATTCATCTGTCTAGAGTAAAGGCTACAGAAAACTTCTTTCCTCAATAAGGGCTTTTGCCTAGACATAAGATTAAATTCTATAGTATACTGTTTTCATGTTTAAGGATGTGAAGGCAGTTGCCTTTGATATTGACGGTACGCTCTATGCCCAGTGGAAGCTTTATGTCCGCATGCCGTTTTTTTTCTTAAGACACCTGTATTTCTATTCTCATTACGGAATCCTCAGAAAGCGTCTAAGACAGACGGAACCAGTTGAAGACTTTTACACATGGCAGGCGGAACTTCTTGCAAAACAGATGCATGTAAGCAAAGAAAAGGCGGCCTCTTTAATTGATTCCATTTGCTACAAGGGTTTGAGTCGCTACTTTAAAAAAATAAAGCCATATCCCGATGTAACCGAAACAGTTCGTGCGTTCAAAAATGCAGGATTAAAAATTGCAATTCTGTCAGATTTTCCTCCCTCTCAAAAGGGGGACATTTGGGGAATCCGTGACATGTGCGATGTTTGCCTTGGAAGCGAGGAGTGTGGCATGCTCAAGCCGTCTGCCCATTCCTTCCAGATGCTTGCGCAAAAGCTTAACCTTAAGCCAGAAGAAGTTCTGTATGTGGGGAACAGCCTTTCCTACGATGTAAAGGGTGCAGGAGGTGCCGGAATGAAAACCGCCTACCTTCTTAAGGGCTTTAAAAAACTGTTTAACAAAAAGGTAAAAGAAGCGGATATTTCGTTTAAAAACTATCGCCAATTATGTCAAATTGTGCTACAATAATTGGTAAATAATAAAACTTGTTGATGGGTGGGAAAAAGTGACAGGTTATGTAATTATTTCTATCATGTTGTCGGTGGCTCTTGCTGCTGCAGTGTGTGTCGTATTCAGACGGTTTGACAAAAACCAGAAGTCCTTGCAGCAGTTAAAAAAATATGCGGACATGCGTCAGGAAGAGTTTGATAAATACTTCCGCGCTCGTGCCGAAAACCTTACCGTTCTTTCCAGCGATCTTGAATCCGCGCAGGTAAAGGCAAAGGCTGCCGTTCGTGCACTGGAGCAGAAGGAAGAGCAGTTCGAAAAAGATTCAGCATCTCTTTCAAAACCAATTGCAGAAATTTCACTCATGGGAGACCAGATTGCCGCATATGACAAGGTAATCCGCAACCTTATGGAAATGACCGCCGCAGTGGAGCAGAACCTTCAGAAGGTAAAGCAGGAAGCTGATGTGGTTGAAAAATTCAACAGCCGCCTTGATGTTCAGAAGAGGACCGTAGACGCATTAGAAAAAAAGATCCCCACACTTGTGTCTCAATTTTCAGAAACAAATGGCGAACAGTTAAAGTCCCTTGGAACAGAACTTCTTTCTGAGTATGAAAAGCGTGCTCAGGAAATAAACGGTTCCACTCAAAAGGCTGTAAAGGAGCATCAGCAGCTTCTTGAAAAAATAAATGTTGATGTTCAGAGTGCCTACAGTCAGGCCGCATCTCGCGCTACAAAATTGGAAGACGAAGTTTTTAAGCAGTTGAGCGCAAGGTCAAAGAGTCAGTACGATTCCTGCATTAAAGAACTTGACGCCCAGTCCAAGCAACTTGCCGCAATCATGGACGGAAAGATAAAGGAAACCCAAAAGAGCATAGATGCCCAGGCCCAAGCCTTTAACGCAAGCATAGACACCCAGAGCAAGACCCTTGAAGCAGAGTTCAAGAAGAAGACTGGAACATTTACCCAGAACCTTGCCGAACGCACTGCATCCCTTTCTGCAGATTTGGAAAAGAAAATTACCGACCTTGACAGCCTCCTTAAGGAAAGAACTTCCGCATTAAGCACTTTGTTTGGAGAACGCTCAAAAACGCTTGACGAAGCCATAAAGAATAAGACTGGCTCTTTAAGTGCAGAACTTCAGAAACGCACTGACGAAATTGATGCCGAACTTAAAAAGCGCACCACAGACCTTGACGCAGAACTTAAGAAAAAAACAGGTGACCTTGACATTGCAATGAAAAAGGAACTTGCTCTTCTTGCCAGTAAGGTTAAGGAAAGCACCCAACTTTCTTCACAGCAGGTGGCCCAGACTACCGATGTGGTTTCAAAGTCTCTTGACGAAAAGTCAAAGTCACTTCTTGCAGACATTGAACGCCGCAATGCGGAACTTACTGCAGAACTTTCTGACTTTACAAATGGAATGCAGGAACAGATACGCGCTCTTACAGAATCCCTTTCTTCTGAATTCTCTGGAAGTCATACCGAAGCAGAGCGTGAAATCCACACTCGCCTTGATGCAATTTCTGAGCGCATAGAAGAACGGGCAGCAATCCTTGAAGACGAACTTAGCCGAAAGACATCTGCCGTAGATTCCGAAGCCCTTGTAAAACTTGAGCAGGTTGAAAACTCTGTAGACAATTCTCTTGATCGGGTAAGGCAGACTGCTGAACAGATTTCGGCTGCGGTTGACGAAAACGAGCGCAAGATTCAGGAACTGTCCATGACCTTTGTCGAAAAACTTTCTGCTGTTGCTTCGTCCATGTCTGACCAGACCGAAGACAGCATGACCAAACTTCTTAGCCTTAAGGAATCTTTCCAGAAGGAACTTGACAGCATTACTTCTCAGCTTGAATCCGAATCAACGGGTAACAGCAAAAAACTTGCTCAGGTTCAGAAACAGCTTGACGCACAGGCAGACAGCCTTAAGGAACGCTACGATGCCCTCTTCCAGAAGTCTCTTACTGCCGCAGAAGAAAAGGCCGATTCCCTTAGAGATGAAATGCTTTCTTCAATTGACAGTCTTAAGAGTCAGTATGCTCAGGTTCAGAGTCAGCTTGACCAGCAGGCGGACGGACTTAAGGAGCATTACGACAGCCTCTTTAGTCAGACTCTTTCCAGTGCAGAAGAAAAGGCTCAGGCGATCCGTGACGAAATGCTTGCTTCTGTTGACAGCCTTAAAACCCAGTATGCACAGGTTCGTCTTGAAGGCGAGCAGTCAATAGAAGATGTAAGCCAGCGCATTAAGGACAACTCCATTCAGCTTGAAGATTTGAGCGCATCAGTTCATTCTCAGGTGGGACAGTTTGACACTGAACTTCAGAATGCAATGAAGTCTGTGGCGGCGGATTATGAAAACAAGCAGGCAAAATTTCTTTCTGGTCTGGATGCCCAACTTTCGGTTTACAAAAAAGAAATTGAAGTCCGCATAAGAAAACTTAATTCTGTTGGTAACGATGCCGACAAACTGGAACTTGCCCTTAGAAAACTTATGGAGCAGTCTCAGAAAAAAGTTTTGGGTGACTTTGAAAAGTTTTCCGACTCTGTTACAAAACAGCAGTCTGAATTTGAAAACGCCTTCCTTCAGAATACATCCAAACTTCACACAGAACTTGGTTCCGTTGAAAAGGCACTGGAAGACCTTAAGGCAAAATCTTACAGCAATGTAAGCAGCAAACTAAAACTGTTTGAGGACACATTTACTGTTGACCTTAAAAAGAGAGAAGATGCCCTTGACGACAAACTTAACCAGTGGAAGAACGGCTTTGACAGCAAGATAGAAATTTTCTCTGACGAATATGAGCAGGACAGGCGCAAGCTTGAAACAAAGTATTCCGAGGAACTTAAGAAACGCCTTGCAGACATGCATACGAAAAATCTTGAGCTTGAGGCAAAACTTCAGGATTCTCTTTCTGCAAAACAGACTGAGCTTAAAAATCAGATGGGGTCCGTACAGTCACTGCTTAATGACTTTATGGAGCAGTACAGGGCAGACCTTAAGGATACCAGCGATCAGGCGGAAGTTCTTCTTAAAGAGGCAACGGAATCTTACAATCAGCGCATGAACGAACAACTTGCCAAAAACGAAAGAAGTATTGCTTCTCAAATTGAGGAGTTCAAGCAGGAACTTTCAGAAAAGCAGGAAACAAATACTTCTACAATTGATGCGGCGGTTCAGGACACAAGCGTTTGGAAAAAGCGCCTTAGCCAGCAGTTTGACGAAAGCTTCCGCGAGTTTGAAGAACAGCTTGAATCCCTTTCTAGCGACATAAAGGAAAAACTTAAGGACCTTGATGAAAAGTCTAGGGATGATCGGGCCGTGCTTGAACAGAGCATACAGCAAATGACTCAGAATGTACGCCTGTCCCTTAGCGAATACGAACAGAAATCTACAGAGGTTCAGAACGAACTTCAGAAGCGTTACGATGACATGCGCATGCAAACCCAGAAGGATGTGGATGAGCAGATTGAAGAGTCTGCAAAGGGAATTAAGTCTTTGCGCAAGGAACTTAAATCTGTTTCTGACGAAGCCAAGGGCAACTACAACAAGTTTATTACAGAACTTAACGACAATACCAATGATCTTCAGAAGCAGATTAGCGACATCAACAAGAGTGTGCTTCGCTTTGTTGACCAGACGAAGGTGTTTGACAAGGCGGACCTTCTTAAAGGCCAGCTGGAAACTTCAATTTCTGATCTTAAGCAGAGCATTAGCGATGTGGCTTCTTCTCGAGGTGTTATTGAAGACCTGCACAAAAGAATTGACGGGCTTAACAAACTTCACGATGAACTTACGCAGAAAGTTTCCATGTTTACGGCAGAACAGGGGCGCATAGACGGAATGGAAGAGCAGTACCGCCGGCTTATTGCTTTAAGTCAGACCATGGACACAAAGATTCAGGACCTTACAGCAACAAGTGACGACCTTTCCAACATGCAGCTTACTGTCCGCTCATTCCAGGAAACTCTTGCAGGAATCCAGAGCCGCTATGACCGCATAGAAAAGAAGGGCGAGACTATTGACCGTGTTGCCGCTGATGTTGACAAGACATTTGACCGTGTTGATGCTCTGCAGGCAAAACTTACAGACTGCATTCATCAGGTAGAATCTATGCCTAGGGAAATTGAATCCGTTCAGGGAGATATTGACGCCATTCTTAAGAATTCAGACCGCATAAACGACACTGTGGAAAAACTTTCTTCCCTCCAGTCTCTTGTTGACGAAACCCAGCAGCAGATTGATTCTATGAATGAATCTCGTAAGGGAATTCTTAACACTGAAGAGCGTTTACAGAAACTTGCGGCGGCCGCTGACGAACAGATTAAACTGCTTCAGACTATTGCAAAGACAAATGTTGCAAAGAAGGCTCCTGCAAAGGGAAGCAGCATTTCTGCATCTGAACGAGAGTCTGTTATTTCCCTTAACAGAAAGGGATGGAAGGTTGATCAGATTGCCTCAACTTTGGGCATGACCATAAACGAAGTAAACCTTATTCTTGAGGTTGGTTCGGACTAGGACCGGCGGTACAGGAGGCATGTGCAGAAGGCCTTTATTGCTTCTCCATGCCCCGTGCTGTCCAAACCTTCTCCTGTTTTTGCCTTTACGAAAACGCGATCCTTTTTAATGTCTAGAACTTTTGCAATTCCTTCCCGAACTTTTTCCCTGTAGGGCAGGAACTTTGGCTTTTCCAGTTCAAGTACGCAGTCAATGTTCTGTATGTGCCAGCCTTCTTTTTTTATGTCGCTCCATACGGTTTGCAGAAGTTTTGCTGAGTTCGCGTTCTTCCACTGGCTGTCTTCTGGCGGAAAGTACGAGCCTATGTCGCCCATTGCGCTTGCACCCAGAAGAGCGTCTGTTATTGCGTGCAGCAGAACATCTCCGTCAGAGTGGGCTTCTTCTCCCTTTTCAAAGGGAATTTCTACTGTGCCAATTATAAGTTTTCTTCCTGCAACAAGTCGGTGGGTGTCAGTTCCAAGTCCTGTGCGGAATTCGGGGATGTTTGTATTCTGAGCATTCATGTCGCTTTCGTAAGTAATTTTTTTGTTTTGCACTTCTCCCTCCACAAGGTGAACTTTTATGCCGCCAGTAAGTTCTGGAAAGGTGTCCCAAATTTCAGTGTCGTCTGTAGAAGCAAAGGATTTTTGCAGTGCCATTTTGTGGCATTTAAGAAGTGGTAAAAGTTTAAAGGCCTGAGGCGTTTGTACTGCTGCAAGTAGCGAACGGTCAAGATGTTCCTTAATGGTGACAGAGTCTTTGTCTTTTCTTTTAAAAGTGTCTACCGCGTTTATGTAGGGAACCGCCGCTCCGTAAGAAAGTGCGCATTCTGTTGTTCGGCATACAAGCGCGTCGGTCAGAAAGGGGCGGGCTCCATCGTGTATAAGGACGACTGCATCTTTTGCAGGAAAAAGTTCTGCCGTCATGCATAAGGCCTTATACACAGATTCCTGCCGGGTGCTTCCTCCACAGCAAAGGCTTAGTATGGTTCCGTTTTTTTTGATTAGGTTTTCTACTTCGGGATTTTCAAGAAGTGCCCTTTTGGTTTTTTCTTCCATTCCTTCTGCATAAGTAACTACAAGGTGCGAAAATGATTGTGAGCGCAGAAAGGGTAGGGCTGCATAGGAAAGAACTGAGTAGGGCTTTTCCTGAGAACAAAACGAAGAAAGGGGAAGAAATTCTTTTTTGCGGCCCCCCATGCGTGTTGAAGAGCCTGCTGCCATGAGTATAAGGACTAGGGGCGTTTTGCTGCTCAGGGGATTAGTCGTCCCCGTCATCTAAATCTCCGTCGTCGTCATCATCGTCATCGTCACGACCCCTTCCCTTAACATCTTCGTCAAGGTCTGCAAACTCGTCGTCTTCATCATCCTCATCGTCAATAAGGAGATTTTTCTTTTCTGCTCTTGCGCCAAGAGGTTCAAGTTTTGCATGAAGAAGGGCTTCTACTTCCTTGGCAGATTTGCCCATTGCTTCGGCAATTTCGTCTTCAAGGAGTTTTTTTGCATTGTCGTACAACTTGCGTTCAAGAATGGGAAGTTCCTTAACCTTTGAGCGGTGATAGAGACAGCGCACGATTGAAGCAATGTCTTCTATGGTGCCTTTTTTTAGAAGATCAAGGTTCATCTGATAGCGCAGTTTCCAGTCTGATGTAGGCGGTTCAAAGTCTTCGCCAATCATATCAAGGGCCTTTTGCGCTTCTTTTGAAGAAACCACAGAGCGTATGCCTAAGTCGTGGGCCTTTGTAACTGGTACCATAACCGTCATGTCTGAAACTTCTACATAAATCTTGTAGTAGTAGACCTGTTGTCCCTGAAAATCCTTTTTAAAGATTTCAGTAATTTTGCCCACACCCTGACTGGGGTACACTATTTTTTGGTTTAATGAAAATTCTGTCTTTGGTTTCGTTGCCATATTCTTATTATACCACAAAAATCAAAACGGCACAAGTTACCGTTTGCCGCTACTTGTCCCAAATCTGATGCCTTGCGTCCAGTGCTGTAATGCAAGTGTCGCTGTACTTTGAGCCTTTATATACTTCTTGTATGGTAAGGGTCACATGGGTTGTGGTTACTGGAAGTTCTATCGTGGTAAATTCTACCACATCGTTAAAGTTTACCGTAACTTCTTCTCCTTCGTTTGTAGTAACAAGCATTGTCTTTACCCTGTTGTTTTCGTAAAAAAGATTGGGCCTTAGGGGATCAACATATCCGTTTAAAATCGTAAGGCTTACTGCAACCATTCGATGATCGCTTGTAGTGCTTACATCAAAGTCAATTGTTTCTCCGATGCCGTCGTCATCTTTTCCTTCTGCCCAGGGAATGTTGTTTTTAAGCCACCAGTTGGAATCGCTCTGGGGAAGATAGACTCCCAGCATGCCGTCTGCTGAGTAGGTGTGGCTTGCGTCTGTAAGGTAGCTTGAAGCCCTAAGGTTGCTTATTATGCCGCCGTTTGCTCCCGAGGGAAAACCTGTCTTTTCTACAAAGCCCGTGGTATTGTCATTTGCGTCAAAAATAAGGTGTTCCTTTTTTCCGTCTATGATGCGATATCTTGCATTTGGAAGTACGAGAAGTGCGTATCCGTCTCCTCCCCGGTAGACTGCAAAACTTTTTTCGTCAGTAGGCTCCTTGCCATTATATATGCGTACTTGTCCAGAGATGATTATTCTTGTAAGTTTTTCGGCGCCTACATCCCATGTTGACCTAGTAAGTTCAAGAGGCTCTGCCCAGTCGGGATAAAGGTTTGGAATTATGCTGAATTTAAAGACTTCTTCTCTAGGGTAATACTCTTCGTCTTCGTAGGGATCGTAAACCAAAGTGTCGCTAACCCTGTAAACACAAACCTCATCGTTGTCTTTATAGGTGTTAAAGTATATGCTGTAGCCATTTTGTCCTTCTGCAGTTTCTATTTCTGTAATTTCCAGAGTGTCGCTTTCTTCCCGTCCGTCTTCGTATCCCATTTTTAGGCTGATTTTGTCGTCCTGCATTTTTATACTACACTGCCTGTCAAGTTTTTTGTCGTAGTGCGTGCCTTCTGTTTTTGCAAACCTCTTTACCGCCAGCTGCCTGAAAAACTCCGGTATGTTTTCTTCGCTTACGGGAAGGGGTAAGTATGTTCTTCCTTCGTAAGATAGGGGCTTTCCCTTGCCCTTTCCCTTAACCTGCTTGAGTAGGTTTTTTACTGTTATTCCATCAATGGGAGAATAACTGTAAGAGCCTCCTGTTAACTTGCCTGTTGATAAATAAACCGTCTTGTAGTATGTAAAGAAAGAGTCGCCCTCTGCCTTAAGGTAAATAAGGTTCAGGTCTTCTTCGCTGTACCAGTAGCCTTCAATCTGATTAAGAATGTCCTCGTCTGAAAGGTTTTCGTTTTGAGTGCTTGCGTTTTCTTCTGTTTGAGCATTGTTTTGAAGTTGTTTAGAATCTGTTTTCGCACATGAACTGAGTGCAAGAATAAAAATGATTAAAAGATATAAGGGGAGGGTATTTTTCATAAAACATCTCTTTTTTTTATTATCTGTTGAGTTTTGTTCCATAAAAAAAGCAGATGAAGTTTTTTCTTCACCTGCTTTTGCTTTAAGATTTATTTTGTGGGATAAAGTTTCTTAAAGTCTACCAAAACTTCTGAACTGTCACGGGCGCTGTTAATGTCCGTAAGTTTGTTAAGCTTGCGGTAGAATCCAATAAGCGGTTCTGTCTGTTCGCGGTAAACCTTAAGACGGTTTGTAATTGATTCCAGCTTGTCATCATCGCGAGTGTAGAGTTCGCCACCACAAGCATCACACTTTCCTTCAACTTTTGTAGGATGGAACTTGATGTTGTAGATTGCACCACAAGCGCGACAGATGCGGCGGTTGGAAAGGCGTGCAATAATAAGTTCATCGTCAACTTCAAAGTTTACAACTTTTACATCGCCCTTAAGTTTTTCAAACATTTCTGCCTGAGGAATGGTGCGAGGAAATCCGTCCAGTATGAATCCGTTCTTGCAGTCATCTTTCGCAATGCGATCCTGAACCAGCTGACAAGTAATTTCGTCGCTTACCAGTCCGCCTGCATCAATGATTGCCTTAACTTTTTTTCCAAGTTCAGTCTGATTTTTGATGTTTTCGCGGAAGATGTCTCCTGTAGAAATGTGGGGAATTTTGTACTCTGATGCAACCTGTGCAGCAAGTGTGCCTTTTCCAGCTCCCGGTGGTCCTAAGAAAATAAAGTTCATGTTTTTTCCTCCAAAAATAGATGGCATATTATACATCGGATTCTGCTTATGCGCAAGGTGAGTTTGAGGTGCTACTGCTTCTGGCGGAGGACAAGGAGGGCGTTTTCGGTTTTCCAAGTGAATGTCTTTTTTGCAGCGTCGTCCTTGAGTTGTTTTTTTATGGATTCGGTTTTTTCTTTTCCAAGAGAGTTTTGGATTGCGCTTCCGTAGGCGGAATTTTCGCTGAACCATTTGTCTATGTCTGATTCTCCTATGCGTCTTTGTTCCGTAAGGGTAAATGTGTCCACTGTAACTGCAAGCCCTTTTGTTTCAAAAATTTTCTGCAGGGTTGATGCGTCCCATGCAAAGAGTGGATTTGTTCCGTCACTAAAAAATTTTTCTTCGGCCTCAAGAAGTTCATGGGAATGTTCGGTTACAAATTCTGCAATGCGCTGACCGTGGCAGGGAATCCTTTGGGAAAGGACTACAGCCGCTTCATCAGCAAAAAGTTGGGGACTGTCCTTGTTTAGTTTTTCTTCTTCCGAAAATGCAATGTCTCTGTGGGGATTTTTTATTCCAGTAAAGCAATCCATAAGGTTGTGGGCAAGTTCTTCTGCCTGACTTACCGAAGCAATGCTGTCTCGAAGGTAAATGCGATCAAATAGCATGTCTTCAAACTGTGCAATGTTTTCTCTTAGAGAGTCTGACTGCATGGCCTTTAGGAGGGGCTTTTCCATTTGTCCCAGAGTTGAGCCGTACTGCTGAATCACTTCAAGCCCTTTTTGTGTTCGGCAGAGTCCGCAGGTGGCTCCCTCGGGAGTTTTTCGCAGAACTTCAAATAGAAGTAGCATGTCATCAGCGTTTACCACAAGAACCCGGTGGTGACGGAGCAGGGGAGTTGCATTTAAAATTGACTCTCTTACTGCTTCTAACACTTGGGCACGGTTTGTGTCTATGCGGCTCCTCCAGTTTCTTTCTGCCTTATCTAGAACTGCAGACTTTTTTTTGTCTTCCTGAGTAAAGGTTAGGTTTTCTTCTTTTTTTTCTGTTCCGCCTTTAAAGTGGGCCTTCATCCACCAGCCACTTATGGGGTTTACCATTTCGTCTCCCTGTTCTTCTAGCATGGAGGCAATTTGAGTTTCTCGTCTTTTAAGTACATCTTCCCGGATTTTTGCTTCGTAGCCCTGTGTTGTGGGTGTGTAGAAAACCCGTCCTACAAGTGTGTCGGGAAGATACTGTTGGCTTACCCAATGGTCTCTGTAGGCGTGAGGGTAAAGGTATCCGGCTCCGTGTCCAAATCCTTCTGCATCGCGGCTTGCGTCTTTTAGGTGATTGGGAACTTCTGCGTCTTCCTTTTCTACGGAACTTAGGGCGTCAAAAAAAGCCATACTGCTGTTTGACTTTGGCGCAGTTGAAAGATAGAGTGCGGCGTGGGCAAGAAAGTAGCGGCCCTCTGGCAGTCCAACCCTGTCAAATGCATCGGAACAACTTTGCACTACGGTAATGGCGTAAGGGTCTGCAAGTCCTGTGTCCTCGCAGGCAGAAATAAGCATGCGTCTAAAAATAAAGTGGGGGTCTTCTCCTGCCTTAACCATGCGGGCTAGCCAGTAGCATGCGGCATCTGGATCGCGCCCCCTAAGGCTTTTTATGAAGGCGCTTATAATGTCGTAGTGGTAGTCACCGTCGCGGTCGTATAAAACAACTTTTTTCTGAATTGATTCTTCTGCGGCTTCCCTTGTTATGTAGATTGTGCTTCCCCAAGAGGGAACAGGAGGTTTTTCTTCGGGAGCCCATTTTTCGGGTGTGGTTTCTACTGCCAACTCAAGGGCATTTAAAAGTGAACGGGCGTCTCCGTTTGCTGTTTCTACAAGATGTTCTAGAGCACCTTTTTCAAATTCTACATTCCAGTGTCCGTATCCCCTTTCTGTATCCTTTAGAGCTTGATGTGCCGCCTTTATTAAGTCATCCTTTGTAAGGGGCTTAAGTTGAAATACACGGCTTCGGCTTACAAGGGCCTTGTTAACTTCAAAGAAGGGGTTTTCTGTTGTTGCTCCAATAAGGATTATGGTTCCGTTTTCTACCCAGGGTAAGAGTGCGTCCTGCTGGCTTTTGTTCCATCGGTGAACTTCGTCTACAAAGAGTATGGTTCGCCGGCTGTAGAGTTTTCTTTGTTCGTCTGCATCACTGATTGCCTTTCTAATGTCTGCCACGCCAGTAAGCACTGCATTTAGCGTAAGAAAGTTTGAACTTGTGTGATGGGCTATGACTCTTGCCAGAGTTGTCTTGCCGCTTCCTGGAGGACCGTAGAAAATAACGGAAGTAAGTTGGTCTGCCTGAATTGCTCTCCTTAAAAGACGCCCCTTTCCTACAATGTGGTCCTGACCAATGTATTCATCCAGAGTTCTGGGCCTCATTCTTGCGGCAAGGGGTTCATGCTTTTTTGCCGAGTCTTCAAACAAGTCCTGCATCAGCGTTTTTTTTAGTTGCCCTTTGGTGTGGTAGTGTCGTCGTTTGTTCCGTCACGGTTCCATGTTCCGCGGCTAGGGTAGTATGCATAAAGCCCTATGTTGGGGAAAGATGCGTGTGAGGACGAGTTGAATGCGCCTGTAATGTTTACCCCTGTGTAGATGTCAGTTGAGCTTTCGTTTTTAGTCTGGTCTAGCGCAAAAATGTGGGTTACAGTGTATGCCGTAGACATTATGGACTGGGCGTTGTTTGTAAATGTCGTTGTACTTGAGGCAGGTGTTCCTGCATTGAGGGCAATTTTGTAGATTCCGCCACCCTTGTAAGAAGTGCCTGACTTTACATGCTCAGTTCCTATAAGAAGGTAGTCCGCTGTTACTTCGAGGGATTTTATTTTTCCCAGATCAAGGCTTACTTTTGTACCGTCGCTTCCTGTGCTGCTGTAATAGAGGGTGGTGCTTGTGTCGTCTGTATAGTAGTACATGCTTCCGCTGTAGACTGAGGGGCCGGGGTAGGGCTTCCCGTTAGAAACGGATTTTGAGTTTTCATCACTGCCTGAAAGTATTGAACCCTCGCCGCTTGCTGAAAGTTCGTGTAGACCATCGCTTTTTCTTGCATAGGCCTTGTTTCCGCTTTTGTCCTGAACTATGGACAGTATTCCAGTAGAGTCAACTTTAGTCCAACTTTCGCCATTGTTTGCGGAGTAGTAAAGGACTCCGTTCTTTACAGAGTTTCTTCCTGTGTCTACATTTTCGCTGTAAGTTACGCAAAGGCTGTAGAGGTTTGTTCCGTCTGAACCCAGTCCGTACATGAAGCCTGGTTCATTTCCTGCTCGTACCCACTGCTTGTTGTATTTTCCCGTATCGGCTGACTGTTCCGCTTTCTTTTTGTAAATGTGTCCGCTGTTTACAAAGATGTAGTCACCCTGTTTTACAATGCCAGAAATGTCACCTGTAATTCCATATTCTTCTATGGGAACTTCCTGATTTATGTAATAGAAGATGGGGGAATGAATGTCTTCGCATGAAGAAAGAAGAAGTGCTCCCAAAACAAGACCGAATGTTGCAACTGTAATTTTTGTATGCTTCATGTTTTTACCCTAGAAATAATAGCGAGCCGCTATGGTTATGTTTAAGAAGTTGCCCATCCAGTTTTTGGAAGGGTCAATGTTAAATTCCGGCATGAACATGTAGGTAAGTTCTCCGCCTACGCCCCAGTTGGAATTTATGCGGTACATGGCGCCCGCCTGAGCCTCAACAACAAGTCCCGGCCAGTAAAGGTAGCCGTTGTAAAGTTCCCATGCAAATCCCAGTCCTGCCGTAACGGGAAATTCCCACCGCTTGTATTCAAACTGCCATGTTGCAGTAGCCACAATGGGAATGTAGTCAAACACATTGCTTCCAATGGTTGCGTTAAATCCGAATCCTGCGTCTCCGCCTATAGCAAAGTTGTCGGTAAGAAAAATATGGAACCCCAGTCCCAGAAGTCCTCCTACATAGAGGGACGGCTGATTCTGTTGGTTAAAGAATCCCAGTGGAAAAGTTGGCGAAATCTGCATCTTGATAAATTTGTCACCCATCTGATTTTTTGCATAAAACTGCTCGAATGTGGCGCTTTCTCCGTTATCTGTTTCCTGTGCCAGTACCGGAACTGCACAAAGCGTAAGTGCGAGAATGAGCGGAATTATTCGTTTCATATAGCCTCTCTAATACTATGGCATTTTTTTATAAAATTCAGTATAGTCTGATTATACCGTTTTTTTAGCCTTGTTTTCAATAGGAAACATTTTTTCAATAAGGAAGGTTACAGTATGAGTGCAACAATTATAGACGGAAAGGCAGTGGCGGCCCAGGTAAAGGCTGATGTGGCAAAAAAAGTTGCCGCCTTAAAGCAGAAGGGCATTACTCCCTGCTTGGCAGTAATTCTTGTGGGTGAAAATCCTGCAAGCGTAAGTTATGTTACGGGAAAGCGTAAGGCCTTGGAGGAAGCTGGCATGGCAGACAGAAGCGTTCTTTTGCCAGAAGACACTACGGAAGAAAAACTTCTTTCGCTCATTGCCGAACTTAACGCAGACAAAAGTGTTCATGGTATACTGGTTCAGCTTCCCCTTCCAAAGCACATTGACGAAGAAAAAATCACCAGCGCCATAGATCCTTCAAAAGATGTGGACGGTTTTCATCCTGTTAATGTGGGCTGTATGCTTACTGGAAAAAAAGCCTTCCTTCCGTGCACTCCAAACGGAATAATGACTCTTTTAAAGCAGGCTGGAGTAAAAACTGATGGCGCCCATGCAGTTGTTGTGGGACGGAGCAACATTGTGGGTAAGCCCATGGCTGTTCTTCTTTCCCGTAAGGAAAGCAATGCAACAGTTACCCTCTGCCACACGGGAACCAAAGACCTTGCCTCTTTTACTCGCGCTGCCGACATTCTGATTGTGGCTTCTGGACATCCTCAGACAGTTACCGCAGACATGGTAAAGCCGGGTGCCGCTGTAATAGATGTGGGGGTCAACAGAATTCCCGATGCAAGCAAAAAGAGCGGATTTAGACTTGTGGGAGATGTGGACTTTGAGGGAGTAAAGGAAGTTGCCTCTGTAATAACTCCTGTTCCCGGTGGAGTAGGCCCCATGACTATAGCTATGCTCATTTACAATACTTTGGAAAGCGCAGAAAGTTTTTTGGAAGGGCAGTAAAAATGGTAGACATTCAGAACACTCCAGACACCAGAGAAATTCCTCTTGAAAAGGTAGGCGTAAAAAGCCTTAGGTATCCAGTTCAGGTTTTGGACAAGGTGAATGGAAGCCAGCGCACTACTGCTGTTGTTGACCTGTTTGTAAACCTTCCCCATAACTTTAAGGGTACCCACATGTCTCGCTTTGTGGAAATCTTCAATCGCAACAGTCAGAATCTAGGGCGTAAGCAGTTTCTTTCAATGCTTGAGGAAATAAGAACTTCCCTTGATGCCCAAAAGGCTTTTGGTACCATGAGGTTTCCTTTCTTTATTACAAAGAAGGCTCCCGTTACAGGCGAGGAAGGAATGATGAGTTACGACTGCCAGTACGAAGGGGAGGTTAGCGAAACGAGCCAGCACTTCTTGCTTAAAATAGAAGTTCCTGTTACGACCCTGTGTCCCTGCTCAAAAGCCATAAGCGAAAGGGGTGCTCATAACCAGAGGGGTATTGTAACCGTTACCCTAGAAAACACAAGCCTCTTCTGGATGGAAGATGTAATTGAGGTAGTAGAAAAATCTGCTTCCTGCGGACTCTACAGCGTGCTTAAGCGGCCTGACGAAAAATTTGTTACGGAACACGCTTACGATAATCCACGCTTTGTGGAAGATGTGGTAAGGGAGGTGTACCTTGCTCTGGAGCATTTTGAGGGAGCGGAAAAGCCCTTTACCTGGTTCAGCGTTGAGTGCGAGAATTTTGAAAGCATACATAATCATAATGCTTACTCTATGACTTCCAAAATTACATCCTTGTAATTTTTGAAGTCGCTAGTTTTTGCTTTGCAAAAACTAGCTGTTCTCTCACGGTAAGAGTTTTAGCGCCATCCGTGGCGCTTCCTTGGGAGGTTTGACTTTTAGGTTTGCCTCCGTGTAATTTTTGAAGTCGCTTTAGTGCTAAGAAAGTGAGCGCCATCCGTGGCGCATTCCTTAGGAGGATTGTTTGTGACTTACTTTTTTGAAACATACGGTTGCGAGAGTTGCAAAAAATTACCTCCTGTAATTTTTTGCACCCGAGTTTTTGCATTGCAAAAACTCGTAGGTCTACAGAGCTAAGAAACTGAGCGCCATCCGTGGCGCATTCCTTAGGAGGATTGTTTGTGACTTACTTTTTTG
>CALCRU010000004.1 GCA_937894335.1 uncultured Treponema sp.
ATAGTTCAAAAATATTTTTTCAGACTATAAAAAACACAAAAATACAGTAATCTAGTTAATTATTTTATAATAATTAATTAAAACACCTTAAAAACAATAAAAAAAACATGGGAACTAATAAAAAGTTGTTGACACTGTTAAGAGGTGCCTGTGGGTGCCACTTTTCCAAATTCTGCAACTTTGCTATACTGCACTCCATGAAAAAAATGTGTCTGTTTTTTTATGCGACGTCTATAGCTCTGCTTCTGTTTGCCAGCTGTTCCTCCACGGAAGATAAGTCCAAAGAAAAAAATGATTCCTCCGTTCAAACGCCTGCTACGGAACCAGAGGGTCTTGCTATTTTTAGAAAGGCCTACCCAGACATTACATTTGTAAGCCGATACGACGAAGCCAACGAAGACTGGCGCATTCAGGTAACTGTTCCCTCAAAGCCTCAGGTAAGCGACACATATTCCCATGACGCATACGAAGACGGAAGCACATACATTTTTTACTGGGCAGACGGAGCCCTTATTCCCGAAGAAGAATTAAAAAACCGTGACCAGTACTGGACTTTGCTTTACCGTTACGAAAAAGAACTTGCAGACCCAGCCTTATTTACCCCTGAGCAGACGGAACAGATTGCAAACTTTGGCTCTACAGAAAACAGAACCAGCGGAGCCGGAACTCCTATGTTTTTCTTTGATGCCCTGTACGACTCTTCAAGCCGGGCAAGTCTGGAAGCCCACATAACAAGGGTAAGTTTTTTGGGCAGGAGCATGAATGTTCACGAGCGGATTGTTACTCCACTTAAGAAAGTTGAAAACCGAATCAACGAAGAAGCAAAGACAGATTCCGAAGTGCAATACTTTAAAACCCACATTTCTTCTTTGGGTGCATATTCTTGGCGAATTATTTCGGGAACAAACAGAAAATCCTTTCACAGTCTGGGTATTGCAATAGACATTCAGCCTACAAGTCTTGGCGGAAAAGCAATCTACTGGGAATGGGAAAAAGAAAGAAACCCAAACGGATGGATGCTCATTCCCCTAAGCAAACGCTGGATGCCTCCGCAAAAAGTAATAGACATCTTTGAAGAAGAAGGATTTATTTGGGGCGGAAAGTGGATTATCTTTGACAACATGCACTTTGAATATCATCCCGAACTAATTCTGTTTTCTGGCATAGGAGGTGCAGAATGAATCACTACGAAATAAGAAACGGCCGCATAACATTTTACTGCCCTCAGGATTTTTTTTCAAAAGCTCCCAAAACAGTGGGAATCCGCGGAACATTTACTGCATGGAGGGCAGATAGTAATTTTCTTCTTACTCAAATAGACAAAACCTGGACGCTAACAAAAGCTCTTGAGCAAGTGCTTGTACCTGGAAACTCTGGCTTACCAGAATTTATCTTTTATGCAGAATTTGACGATGGAACAAAAGAAACATCCTTACCCGACCCCCGTAAGGGTTTTCATTTTTTGGGCAACACAGTCATCATGTACGACAAGACTGTTTCGCCAAATAGTGTTTCTAAAAATGAAGAGACTGCTTTAGAAGTAAGGGCACTTTCTTCATTCAATCTGCAGGACGAAAAAGACAGACACATTCTTGCAAACATGCGACCTGTTCCCGGAACTACAAAACTCTGGAGGGGCTACCACCCCTACAAAAAATCAAGGCCCCAGTTTGATTCCGAAGACGAGCGCCTTAACATGGTGAACACACTGCTGGAAGAACACGGCATAAAGTCAGTCATAACCCTTAGTGGCGACGAAGAATGTGACCCCTCTCTTGGAGAAAAAATTAGCCCCTACATGCAGAACATACGCTCTTCCTGGAACCAAATGATAACCGATACCACTTACGAAACAGTTTATTTTAATTCTGGCAGCAAAGAATTTGCACAACTGATTGCTTCGATAGTCAAATTTATAAACAGTCACCCCTGTCCCTACTACATTCACTGCCGCCTTGGTTCTGACAGGACTGGAACGACAAGCGCAACCCTTGCTTCACTTTGCGGTGCCTCTTGGACAGATATTGCTCGGGATTACGAAAAGACAAGCCTTATGGGTATTCAGGAATTTAGGGACTCCCGGCTTTTGGCCTACTGCTTTAACAACATGCTCAATCAGGAAAAAAAGAGTAACCTAAAATCCGCCGTAAGCGCTCATCTGGTAAATTCTGGCTGCCTTACTCAGGATGAAATTAACGAGGTTGTAAAGAGGCTTCAGTCTTAACTTGCAAACAAAGCAGTATTTCATTATACTGTGAGCATGGCTAGTTCAGATAAAGTTCAGGTTGATATAGCGAAAATCCGCACTGCAATCCAATCCGGAATACCGCTTACTATTTCTACCTACACACTGCCTCACGAAATGGAACTGTACATTGATGATGTTCTTAAAGTTTTTCTTGAAGAACTTAATCAGTCCAAGATGTACGACTATCTTTCCTACTGCCTTAAGGAACTAATTAACAATGCTAAAAAGGCAAACACAAAGCGCGTTTACTTTGAAGAAAAAAATCTGAACATAAACGACCCTGCCGACTACGAGGAAGGACTTAAGACATTCAAGCACGATACTCTTGAAAACATAAAGCATTACCTTCAGATGCAGAAGGACGAAGGGCTTTACATAAAATTGATTCTTCAGACACGAAATAATAAAATCAAAGTGGAAATAAGAAACAGGGCAGCCCTTACCCCTTTTGAGTACAAGCGAATCCACGACAAGCTTACTCGCGCCCAAATGTACAACTCCATACAGGACTGCATGAATCAACTTTTGGACGACAGCGAAGGTGCTGGTCTTGGTCTGGTAATACTCATCATCATGCTAAGAAAAGAGTTGGGACTTACCGAAGAAAATTTCCAAACTCTAAGCGAAAACGGCGAAACAATTACACGGCTCATCATTCCGTTTAGCAAAGAATCTCAGGAAAAGTTTTCTGAAATATCTGCAAAATTTGTGGAACTTATAGACGGACTTCCTGAATTCCCAGAAAAAATTGACAGAATCAACCGCATGCTCAACGACCCCGAAAGCAAGATGAGCGAAATTGCACAACATATTTCCAGCGATGTTTCCCTTACTGCGGAACTTTTAAAAATGGTAAACAGTGCGGCATTTTCACTTTCCAAACCAGTTGAATCAATTGCAGAGGCGGTTAAGTTTGCAGGTCTTCGTGGCATAAGCAATCTTCTTGTTTCAATAGGAACAATGAACAACCTTATGTCTGATTCCGACGAAGAAAAAAAGAAGGTGTGGGATCATTCCTATAGGGTTGCATTCTGTTCATACAACTTGGCAAGAAATTTCTGCAGCAAGGAACGAAAGATAATCGATGACAGTTATGTGTGCGGACTTTTGCACGACATGGGTAAGGTTATTTTTTCCACCGCCCACCCGGAACTGCTTAGCAAGATAAGTGCTCTGTGCAACGAACTGGGAATTTCTCCAGACATGTTTGAACGAATGATTGCTGGCGTTAACCACGGAGAAATTGGCGCCCTTATCGCCGAAAAGTGGAACTTCCCCAAGGTGATTGTAAATGTAATCCGCTACCACCACGAACCAGAACTTGCTCCAGAAGACATGCAGAGAATTACCAGACTTGTAAACCTTGCCGACATGATAGTCCACTATCAGGATGGAGATGTTTCATACGAACAGTTTGACAACTCTGTACTGGAAGAATTTGGCATTCAAACGGAAGAACAGCTGGAAACAATTTCTGACCGTTTGGAACAAAGTTTTAAAAAGTAGGAAATTTTTTGTGGGCAATAAGATAGTCAGTCCACGCTTGAACCAAAATTCCAAACGCAACTCCCACATTAAGAGAAGCCTTTAAGCCCGTCATGGGTATGCTTACGGTTTTACCCTTTGCTTTGTGAAGTGCCTCTGGGCTTACCCCAAGTTCTTCCGACCCAATTATGACAGTTCCTTCAAGGGGAAACTCAAATTCGTTTATAGGGGTGCCGCCTGTTTCCAAAACAAAGATTTCCCTGTCTTCGGGAAGCAATTCTAAAGAAGTGCGGCTGTAGCCAAGAGTGTCTATGCATCCCATGCTGCTTCTTTTTGCCTTTGCCTGTTCAGGCGAGGTGCATCCTTCCGAGATGTAGACTTTTTCCAAACCCATTGCTTCGGCTGTCCTAAAAATTGAACCCATGTTAAAGGGTGAACGGATATCTTCCGCATAAACCGCCGTTCCAGCAAAAAATTTTCTTGCCTGAGTAGTGCCTTCCGTATTTGCATGAGGGGCAATGACCAGATCCCATTCAGCAGGAAAAGTGCCAAGAATTTCAAGCAAAGCATTCCGTGCCGTGTTACATACCCTTCGCTCGTCAAAGTTTGCGTCTTCAAGAAGGGAGGCTAGCTGTCTTTTTGCGTGTTCCGACAGTTTTTCGTCCTCAAGAACTATAGAGGCAACCTGTCTAGTGTAGTCTGAGCGAGAAAGAGATGGAAAATTGTATTCCAGACCGTGTTCCGCTATGCCGGCAATATCCCTTTCCAGTTCGCCAAATGTGAGTGCCAATTTGCGTCTTTTTTGTCCGGGAGAAAGCTGATGTAGTTTTTCTGGAGGAATCATTAGTATGCCGTTTTTATAAGGTCAAACAGGGCGTCCGTGTTCATGCTGCGAGGAAGGGTGTTTATAAGGTCCAGCGAACCTGCATCTTCTGCAGCAAGGGCAAGTTGGTCTATGCTTACGCCCAAATCCTTAAGTCGTGCTGGTAAGTTTGCGCTTGCAATGTGCTGTCTTACATATTTTGCCAGTGCGTCAACTGCCTCTTCGTCGGAAGAGTCTTTTGGAGCAGCCCTTAACAACCTTGACGCTTTTGCCAGACGGTCAGCCTTAAATTTTGCAGCATCCTCAATTATGTAAGGAAGAAGAATTGATGTTGTCAGCGAACGGGAAATTGAATACCTTGCGTTTATGCACAGCGAAAGAAGACTAGCCGCACCCAAAGAACTTGAAGCGGCACCCAAAGAGGCCATGCATCCACCCTGACTGAGCATTACTTCCTTTGGAGTCGTTATGGTAAGACTGTCGGTTCCGTCCATGGCATAACTTAGCAGCTCAAGAGATTTTTCTGTTACCATGTCGCTAAAGAATGTGGCCTTTTGGCTCAGGTATGCCTCTATTGCAAAACACAGGGTCTCTATGGAAATTGATGCAGTCTGATTGTCCGTAAGGGTAACACACAGATTTGGATCTATTAGGGCAAGACGGCACACACCCTGCTGGGAAGAAAGAAGCCTTACCCTAGAAGAACGGGAGTCTACCAAAGGCGTCTGATTTGTAAACATGAATGCATCGCGTATTGTCGTTGGCATACAAATGAGGGGGATTGCGGCCGTGTCTGGAACAGCACCGTCTACAAAGTCGTAAAGGTCGTGAGATTCGTTTATAAGGGAGGCAACCGCCCTGCCAGCATTAAGAGCCTTAGAACCTCCAATGGCAATAACTCCGTGAATGTGGGCTTCCCTCGCAAGCTTAAGTGCATCGTTAATGGCTTCTGTAGTCGCACCAGTTGGAATGGAATCAAAGACAAAGTAGTCTATTTTCCGCTCCATAAGAGAGGTAACTATTTTGTCCGTCGCCCCCACTTCTTTAAGGATTGGATCTACAATCAGCATAAACTTGCTACCGTAGTCCCGTGCAAACTGCCCTAGACGGGTTGTGGTGTATGAGCCTAAAACAATGTTTGGAGAAATTCTAAAGATAAAGTCTGCCATAAAAAAATCCTTTAAAAAAAAGGCGGAACTTACTGTCCCGCCCTCCGTACATTAAGCGCATCTCAAATCCCTAAGAATTTTGAAACTCGCTCAACAGATTGTGCCGAATTTAGAATCCGTATGCCGCAAGAATACGATCCGCAGTTGCCTCAATAGTTGCGCTGCTAAGGTAATTGGGATCCTTAATCTTTTCTTTAATCTGCTCGACTAATTCAGAGCGGACACTGGGAGTCTCTTTCGCCACCTGATTAAGATAGTAGGCATCAGACAGTTTTTTTGCTTCGTCTGACACGCTGATAGAGTCTGAGCCTGCCTTTACGCTAGATGTTGCGTTTGTGCGCTTTGTGCTCTGCACATTGTTAACGGGATTTACCCCTAAAATCTTGTCTATCATCATAACCTGCCTCTCTTTAATTATCGGAACTTTCCGGCGAAAGTTTAGCATTTTTATTACCGGAAATAAAAATTGCAAATTCACCCAAGATTTTGGTCCTGGAAGCGTAATCCTCAAGAACTTCCCTCGAAGTTCCGTCGGTTATTTCTTCATGCAGCTTGGTCAGTTCCCTGCCCACAACCACACGCCGGTTACTATCTATATCGGCTATATCCGCAAGAAGTTTAGTAATTCTGTACGGACTTTCGTACAAAATTATAGCCGCATCCATAGCCATAAGTTCCCTTAGCCTTGAACGCCTTCTACCTGGTTTTGGCGATAGAAACCCCTCAAAAACAAGGGTTTTTCCGCCTGCACCGGCAACGCTTGCAAGGGTTGCAAAGGCACTTGGTCCGGGAATGGGTACAACCTTATGCCCAGCCTTACGAACCAGTCCTGCCAGAACCGCTCCAGGGTCACTTATGCCGGGTTCACCAGCATCGCTCGCATACGCAACAGACTTACCCTCGTCAAGCAACGAGATAATTTTTTGCGCCGCAAACTCCTCATTCTGCGCCCTACAACTTATCAACGGCTTACGGATTTCAAAATGCGTCAAAAGTTCCAAAGTGTGCCTTGTGTCCTCAGCAGCAATCACATCAACCGCCTTAAATGTCTCCAAAGCCCTAAATGTAATGTCGCCAAGATTCCCTATAGGAGTCCCCACAATGTACAGTTCTGACACAATACTGATAGTATATAGTAAAAAGCAGCTGTTGGCAAGTAGAAAAAGCCCTAACCTTGAGGCATAAAAAATCCGATAACAAAAACAAGGGAATTTTACATGAAAAACGAAAAGACTATTGCGCGCACGGTGGGAATTGCGCTCTATATTATTGCGGCATTATTTTGCATAAGCATTCTGGCAGGATTTTTTGACACAGGCATGGGAGTTGAACCAGAGTCTCCTTTAAGCAAATTTGGCGTCATGCTGTTTTCTGCCTACGGACTAAGCACCATCCTCATTCCGATTTTTTTACTGATTGCAGGAACATTCTGCTTTTCAGCAAAGTGGACATATCAGAAGGCCACAGGTCTTTTGGTAAGCGTCATTCCTTTCTTTACGATTGTAATGGCAGAAAAATGGTCACGCAACATAGCCGCCACTGACTACAGCCCCATTGCTTTGGTAAAGATAATTTCTCTACTGGCAATAGCGCTTCTTCTTGTCATTGCCGAATACCTGATTGCACTTGTCATTGCGGGGAAAATCCACGACTCAAAATCCGAAGATTCTGAAGTTAAAAAGCCTAAGGAAAAGAAAGAAAAAAAGGAAAAAATCAGACTTCCTAAATTTTCAATTCTAAAAAAGAAGGAAGACTCTGATTCCGATGAAGTCTACACTAATCAATCTGATGTTACGGAAGAAGAAGACCTTGATGCAAAAATAAACGCCTCTGTGGATGCCGAAATAGAAAAAGCAACAGCTCAGGCTGCCTCATGGTCACTTACCGAACTGATGAACGAAAACAAGAGGATTTTGGACACTGTTAAGGAAGAAAATTCTTCCCCTCGCAAATTTGAAATTCTTTCCTCTGAGGATTCCGATGATGACTTTGACGGAATTCAGATTGAAGATAAAGTTGAACCCGAGCCAGAATTTACCCTGCAGGATGATCAGGTTACGGTCAGCAAAGAAACTGCGCCTCAGCAGACTGTGGCCCCTGTCGCAAAAGAAACTGCTCCTCAGCAGACTGTGACCCCTGTTGTAAAAGAAACTGCGCCTCAGCAGACTGTGGCCCCTGTTGCAAAAGAAACTGCGCCTCAGCAGACTGCCGCCCCTGTCGCAAAAGAAACTGCGCCTCAGCAGACTGTGGCTCCGGTTGTAAAAGAGACTGCGCCTCAGCAGACTGTGGTCCCTGTCGCAAAAGAAACTGCGCCTCAGCAGACACTACCGCCACAAGCCCAAGAGCCTGAACCTGAGCAGGAGCAAGACTGGGACTCCTTTGAGATGGAAGACGACGAGGACGACATCATTGCAGATTTTGAAAGGGCCAACATGGAAGCCCAAGAAGAAAAACTAACGCTCATAGATGATGACGACGAAGAGGAATACGACATACCCTTTGATGACGAAGACCACAAGGAGCCGCTCCCTTTTAATAAGGGTTCAGGAGTTGAGGAAGAGCCCAAAAACTCCATGTTTTCCGCATTAGATTCCGTCTTTGCAAAGATGGATGCCGATGCAAAATCCGAAGTGGAACAGTCTGTTCCTTCCGCAAAAGAAACAGAGGCCGTCATAAAAAAGACAAACGCTCAGGGCGAAGAAGTCATAATCCGTCCTGATGTTCCCAAGAAACCTCGTCGCGGTGCATACAAAATTTCTACAGAACTCCTTACAGCCTACGAAGATAATCCCTATTGGGTAATCGACAAGGAAACAGAACAGGCAGCCCAAAGTTTAAAGGCAACCCTAAGCGAATTTAAAATCGAAGCAGAAATAACAGGAATCGTAAAGGGTCCTGTTGTAACCATGTTCGAACTCCTTCCTGCATCTGGCGTCAAGTTAAGTAAAATTGTCGCACTGCAGGACAACATAGCCTTACGCCTTGCCGCAAGTTCAGTCCGCATTGTCGCACCAATCCCCGGAAAGCGTGCTGTGGGTATAGAAGTTCCTAACGCAAAAAGGGCAATCGTTTCTTTCCGCGAATGTATTGAGCAGAACATACCAGAATGGAAGAAGATGGGAGTGCCTGTCGTTCTAGGTAAAGATATTGAAGGTCGCATTCAGGTAATGGATTTGGTAAAGACGCCTCACCTTCTTATTGCAGGTTCAACTGGTGCAGGAAAATCCGTCTGTATCAACAACATGATTTTAAGTATTCTTTACAAGCGTAATCCCAACGATGTAAAGATGATTCTTATTGACCCGAAGATTGTAGAACTTAAACTTTACAACGACATTCCTCATCTGCTTACTCCCGTCATTACTGAACCAAAGAGAGCAATGCAGTCGCTGCAGTACGCACTTTGCGAAATGGAAAGACGCTATGCACTTTTGGACAGTCTAGGCGTTCGCGACATTTCAAGTTACAACAAGCGCATTGAAGAAAGAAAAATTGCAACAGAAAAACTTCCTTACCTTGTAATCGTAATTGATGAATTTGCCGACCTTATGGCAACAACAGGCAAACAGCTAGAAGGAGTTCTTGCTCGTCTTGCCGCAATGAGCCGCGCAGTTGGAATACATCTTGTTCTTGCAACACAGCGACCTTCAATAGATGTCATTACAGGATTAATAAAGGCAAACATTCCAAGCCGCATTGCATTCATGGTTGCAAGCAAAACAGATAGCCGCATTATCATAGACCAAGTGGGTGCAGAAAAACTTTTGGGCAAGGGAGATATGCTTTACGCAAGCGCTACAGATCCCTTCCCCGTCCGCATTCAGGGTGCATTTGTTACAGATCAGGAAGTAGAATCCGTTGTAGCAGCAGTAAAGGAATGGGGCGAACCAGAATACATCGATGACGAAATTTTTGTTGATGATGAAGATGACGAAGGCTCAGACCAGATGTCCCTCTTTACAGAAGGCGGAGAAGACCCTCTTTATGAAAAAGCTTTGGACATTGTAGTTCAGGCAGGAAAGGCAAGTGCAAGCTACATTCAGCGCAGACTAAAAATCGGATACAACAGAGCCGCCCGTCTTGTAGAAGAAATGGAAGAGCGCGGAATTGTTGGACCGGCAAACGGAAGCAAACCTCGCGACATAATCCAAATGCCGTAAAGGAGTTTATATGAATGTAAAAAAGATTTCTGTTGTATCAGCAGTTTTTATTCTGTGCCTTATGATTGCAGGCATTGTCTGTGCATCAGGTGAAAAAAAAATTCGTGCGGCAGACCAGGAAGAAGAGTCTGAGTTTATAATAGAATCGGTAAGCGAAACAATTAATCCAGTAGTACCAGCACCCCAAGCAGCCCTTACCACAACTGGCAGTTCCAATGCAGCATACATCCACGAGCTTCCCGTTGGAGACACTGCATCTTTTCATGAAGTATGGGGTTATGTTATGGCAGGACGAGAAGGCGAATTTGATTCCTCCATGCCCATTACAGACCTGTGCCTCTTTAGCGCAGATGTAAATACATATGGCGAACTTTCTACAATTCCTGATCCAAGCAAGATAAAAAATTACAAGGGAAGAATTCATCTTGTCATAACTTGCGAGGGTCGCTCCCTTACACACTTTGCACTTGACCCCCAGTATCCCGTAAGAAAAAAACTTATTGCCGACATTGTAAAGGCATCTAAAAAATTCGACGGAATACAGATTGACTTTGAAACAATTCCTGCCAGAGACGCTGCAAACTTCCGCTCTTTTTTAGGAGATGTGCGTAACGGAATTGGAAGAGACAAATGGTTTTCTGTTGCAGTTCCAGCACGCATCAGAGAAATAAGCGATGACATATTCAACTACAGGCTTATCACTCCTCTTGCCGACAGGCTTATAATAATGGCTTACGATGAGCATTGGTCAGGCAGTTCTCCCGGTTCAATAGCAAGCATTGACTGGTGCGAAAAAGTTGCCCAATATGCGTCTTCTGTAATACCCCAGAAAAAACTTGTAATGGGCCTTCCCTTCTACGGGCGCACATGGCAAAGTCCGTCCAACGCTTCTGCATGGTACTACAGCGGCATAAACAGAATCATGAACGAAAACAATGTTCACTCCATACAAAGAGACAATACAGTTCCTTATTTTTCATTCGAGACAACTGTTACTGTAACGGGATATTTTGAAGACACGATTTCTCTTGTTACCCGATGCAGAATGTATCAATCCATGGATGTGAGGAAAATTGCATTCTGGAGAATTGGACAGGAAGACCACTCTTTCTGGAACTATCTTACGCTTGACTGACCAACCTGTTCTTCGGGCTTAAAGCTTTCTGGCAAAAGTTCTTCCAGAGTTTTAATTTTAAAGTCATCCGCAGTTTTTGCCATTATGACAAGAAAATCTCTTGAGCAGAATTCAACCATCACCTGACGGCACACACCGCAAGGCGTACAGTAGTCCACAGGCTTTCCATTTGGACCACCGGCAATGGCTATGGCTTTAAAGTTTCTTCTACCCTCGCTAACGGCTTTAAAAAATGCAGTGCGCTCGGCACAGTTTGAAGGACCAAAGGCAACATTTTCTATATTGCATCCTGTAAAAATCTTTCCGTCATCAGCAAGAAGGGCCGCTCCAACAGTGTAGTTTGAATAGGGCGAATAAGAATAAGAAAGCATGTCCAGAGCTTTTTGCGCCAGCTCACGAAGAGGAATAGAATCTGTCTGGGAAGTTACAACTCTTCCGTCTGCAATCAGTTTTCTTATGTGGGCGGTAAATTCTTTTGCACACCGCATTTGAGTTGCTTCAGAGGGATGACTGTCTGCACCAAAACCTTCCTGGGCTGTCTGTGCTGCAAAGGCGTAAGTGCTTATATTTTTGTCGCCAGTCTGCACAGAGTATGACTGGGCCGCCTTATGCATAAAAGGAACAAGCCTCTGTCCTCCCGTCATAATTCCTAACGCAAGAAGAATGTGGCTCTCAGGATTATGGGAACGAACCTGCTTAATGAAGTCAACATAATGCGAAACATATTCTTCCTGCTTTGAAGAATCGTCTCTGGTATAACTGTCATCATTTGTGCCAAGATTAGTTACCACAAGCTGAGGTCTGAACAAAGAAAAATTCCAGAGTCTTTCTTTAAACATGTCTGTGTTCCATGAAAAGCAGAATTTTTCGTAATAATCTGGAACCAACTGCACTGGATTATGGTCGCCTGTATCTGTCCAGCCGGAGACAACTCCAAATCCACTAAAGCCAACAATGCTCCAGTCAGCATCGAGGGCTTTTGCAGTAAGGTATGCATAGGCTTTTGTCGCATCTTCTGTCTGAGTTGTAAAAAGTTCAGAGGCGCTTTTTCCTTCTACACCGTAACCGCATGTAATGCTGTCGCCAATAAATTCAATTTTAAACGGCTTTTCTTTTGTGGGAACAAGAACTGCGTCATCACTTGCATTTACTGTTTTTATTGCCATGTAAGACTGGGAAGATTCCGTAAGCTTTATAAATGTTATTACAGCATTTTTTTTCTGGCTTCCGCTAAAGACAGTTACAGTTTTTTCTTCTTCATCCATAGAGCCTGTAATTGTTCGCTTACCGTCAACATAAATTGCATAGCGAGCAAGGTTCATGTTAAGGCTGCCGTCTTGTCCCCTTGAAGTACGAGATGTACAGTCACCTAGAAGCGTAAAGGAAAGTTCACTAGTGCTTACGCTAAATTCTATTCCGCTTGCAGAATGAATAAGCCAAAGGCAGTCCTTTTCCTGCAGGGTGCGGCCAAAAATCTTAACATGTTCTTTTGTTGCAAAAATGCTTTTCATATTTTAAATGATACAGAGTTACCGTTTTTTGTGCAATTACCAAAACTCATTCTTCTGCTTTTACAACGCTGTACCAAGGAATATAAAAAAGTCCCTGATGAAGTTTTATTATTACAGCGTTTCCTGTAGAAAGATTTTCATACAGCGATTTTCCTACAGATATTTCCTTATGCTCAGCGGAATCGTCAATCCAAGGAAAAACATCAATGTAGTAATCCGTGTGTTTTCCTTCTACAATGTGCATATCCGAAACAGTCGCCTCGTAAACTTCTGATTTTGAAAAGTCAAACATGATGTCGGCATCAATAGTAAGTCCAAATCCGTAAAAATATAAAATTACAAAAAGGCTAAGGATTGTAAGCAGTTTTGTAGAAAGCTTACTCATAGAAGGTTCGTTTTTTTCTGCATCACAGGAACACAGCCAGTAAAGTCCCATAACTAGAAGCGTCACCAAAGCGGATGTAAAAATCATTCTTGGAATGCTGTATATTTGGTCAAGCAGAGAAATGCCTATTAAAGCCAGACTTATACTACACCACATAAAGGCTGAATAGAGGCTTGGATTTACATCTGTTTCCTTTACATTAAGCCTGAATGCTCCTTTTGAAAACTTCATTACAAGAAGCATAACAAGGGGATAAGCGGCACACACAATCAGGGCTGCACGCATGTAAGTTTTTCCTGCAAAAGTGCTTGCAAAAAGCATTACTGCAATGGCAATGCCCGTCCAGTTTAAAATTTTTGCAACAAGATGAATTCTTTTGAACAGTGCTTCTTTTTTTTCGTCAGACAGTTCGCTGTGGGCTTCGGAAAATTCTCTGACGGAACCTGTTACTTCCTTTGCATACTGATTTTCTGCATGCAGATCAAGCCATTCGTTCAACAGCTGCAAATGTTCAAATTCTATCGGCACCTTTATTTTCTTTGTGCAATCCATTCCACCCTTCTGCGTTTTGTAGGAAATGTTAATGCCGTCCGTGTAGGTATAAAATGACTCTAATGCAAAGAGTGAAACTTTTATGGGCCTTGCAAATCCGTAGGAAAATTCAATTCCAGTTTCATCGTCAAAAGAGCAGTAACCAAAAAAAGCTTGCAAAATCGACAGAACAGAAATGACTGCAAATGCTATAAAAAGTGGTAGCATAATTACCCATGTTACCGAAGACGAGGGACACTTTAGCAGAAAGTAAATGAATCCAGCTGCAAAACCGCCTGTAAGCACAAGGGCAAACACAATCGTCATGATTTTTCGCGATTTGGAAAAAGTCAGTTTTGTCATGCTTAGATTTTATGATATTGCGATATTTTACGCAATCGGATAGAATAAAGCCATGATTTTTTCACCGGTAGAAATTCAGGAAACAGTTAACATGTTCATGCGCCACAAACTTGATGTGCGCGCAATTACAATGGGTATCTCTCTTAGGGATTGTGCCTGCGAAGACGGCAAAAAAAGTCGCCAGAAGATGTACGACAAAATAATGAAGCGTGCAGGAAATCTTGTAAAAGTCGGTCAGGATATAGAAAAGGAATTTGGAGTTCCCATCATCAACAAGAGAATTTCTGTTACGCCTATAAGCATGGTTGCAGAACCCAGTGGCGAAGATTCCTATGTGGAATGGGCCGTTACTCTGGATAAAATTGCAAAAGAACTTGGCATAGATTTTGTAGGCGGATTCTCTGCTCTTGTTCAGAAGGGAATTACCCCAGGCGACCTAACGCTTATCAAATCCATACCTGAAGCCCTCCGCGTAACAGAGCGCGTTTGTTCTTCAGTTAATGTTGGAACTACAAAAAGCGGAATCAACATGAATGCCGTAAAGCTAATGGGTGAGATTATAAAGGAAACTGCGGAAGTTTCAAAAGACTGTCCCATCAACGGATGCGCAAAGTTGGTCGTGTTTACAAACGCCCCAGAAGACAATCCCTTTATGGCTGGTGCATTTCACGGTCCCGGAGAAGGAGACGCCGTAATTAATGTAGGTGTTTCTGGTCCGGGCGTAATTCTTGCAGCTGCAAAGGAATTTAAAGGCAGACCAATAAACGAACTTGCAGACGGAATAAAGAAAATTGCATTTAAGATAACCCGCATGGGTCAGCTTGTAGGCGTGGAAGCCGCAAACCGTTTGGGCGTGGACTTTGGCATACTGGATCTTTCACTGGCACCAACTCCGGCAGTGGGCGATTCCGTTGCACGCATTCTTGAAGAAATTGGTCTTGAAGGTGCAGGCGCTCCTGGAACAACAGCAGCACTAGCCATGCTTACCGACATGGTAAAGAAAGGCGGCGTAATGGCAAGTACAAATGTTGGCGGACTAAGCGGTGCATTCATTCCCGTAAGCGAAGACGAAGGCATGATTAACGCGGTAAAGCAGCATTCCATCACTCTTGAAAAACTTGAGGCAATGACATGCGTCTGTTCCGTAGGTTTGGACATGATTGCAATTCCTGGCGACACTCCTGCCACAACCATAAGCGGAATCATGGCGGACGAAATGGCAATAGGCATGGTAAACAACAAGACCACTGCTGTAAGGCTTATCCCGGCTCCAGGCAAAAAGGCAGGAGAATGGGTTGAGTTTGGCGGACTTTTAGGCGGTGCTCCAGTAATGGATGTAAACACATTCAGTTGTGCAGACTTTATAAACCGCGGCGGAAAAATTCCTGCACCAATTCATTCGTTCAGAAACTAAGTGTACCAGCTTGCTGTTGTAAACGCAAAAGACAACCCCCTGCTGTTTGAAACGGCATACAACTTTCTCTTACCCAAAGAGGAATTTTTCTGTTCACTCATGCACAAGGTGGTTCAGCATGACAGAAACCTTTATGTCGTGCTAAACGGTTCTCTTGTGGTGAGCGTATTTTTTTACAACGGCTCAACTGTCTTACCCTGCATTGTTTCCTGTCCTCAACTGGAAGACATAATAAGTTGTCTGTCCCTCTTCTTTAAAGACGCAGACATTTTTTGTGTTTCGGGAGAAGAGTCTTCCGTAGAGTTTTTTAAGAAGGCAGTAAAAAAAAGCCAGCACATCCTTCCTGACGAAGAAAGAAATTATATTCTAATGAAAAGCGAGTCCTGCCCCACCCAAGCAGTTACTGCGCGATTTGCACAAAAATCTGATGAAGAAAAAATTTTTGAAATGCATGTAAATTTTTTATGCGAAGAAGTTCTTCCCCAGTGGAAAAAAGAATCAGTTAAAGACATTATTCCCAGCGAACGGGTTTCGGTAAGCCGTGCAATAGAAGATTCAAAGATAATGGTTCTTGAAAACGATGGACACATTGTTTCAAAGGCCCAGATTACGGCTTCTACAAATAACTTTATTCTTTTAGGCGGAGTGTATACAGATCTGTCGGAACGAAACAAAGGCTTTGCAAAAAAGATAATTCTTTATGGAATAAATCATGCTTTTGAGCAAAATAAAAAGGCAGTCCTCTTTGTAGAAAATACAAACAGGATTGCCTTTAAATGCTACAGCAGTGCAGGCTTTGTTCCCTTTGGAAAGCACAGCATTTTATACTACCGTAAATAGAGTACCCTTCTGACTTCCTGCAGCAAGCGAAGAAAGGGCTGTTCCCTTTGAACAGTTTGCAAGAATAAGCGGAATGCCGTTTGCAGTTGCCTTTTCTGCCGCCTGAATTTTGGTTTCAATTCCACCTGTACCAAAATTGTTTGTAGAGCCAATAGTAATGCTCTTGCGGAGCGAAGCAATGTCGGTAACGGTTTCTACAAGCTGTGCATTTTTGTTTGTCTTGGGATTGTCTGTATAAACTCCGTCAATGTCGCTGAACAGAATGAGCAGGTCTGCACTCCACAGAATTGCTGTAAGGGCAGAAAGATTATCATTGTCTCCAATGCTAAATTCTTCCGTCGTAACTGAATCGTTTTCATTGATAATAGGAACAACACCTTCGTCAACAAGGGTAAACAAAGTGTTCCTCATGTTAAGGGTGTGGTGGTAGTCTTCAAAGTCTTCCTTGGTAAGCAAAAGCTGAGCCACATGTATGTCTTGATTTTTAAAGGCCTTGCGCCAGTTGTCCATAAGTTCAACCTGCCCGATTGCACACAAGGCCTGACGATAATGCATGTCTTTTTTATGCGCCCAACCGTTAATGCTAGAAACTCCTGCAACCTGCGCACCAGAAGAAACAAGGATAAGTTGTTTGCCAGATGCAAGCAGGACAGCACAGTCCTTTGCAATGGCATTCATAAACTCAAGGTTGATTGTACCGTCCGCCTTTGCAAGAGAATTGCTTCCAAACTTTAAAACTATTTTCTTTGCATCATTAATTGTCTGCTGAATTGTCTGAGCGCTCATCTTATGTGTCCGTCTCCGTCAATTAAAAACTTTGTTGTGGTAAGGGCCTTTATTCCCATCGGTCCCCGTGCATGAAGTTTCTGAGTACTTATGCCCAGTTCCGCACCAAAACCAAATTCCCCACCATCAGTAAATCTTGTACTTGCGTTTACATACACACAGGCCGCATCAACTTGTGCCTGAAATTTTTTTGCATTATCCAGACTTTTTGTTACGATTGATTCGCTGTGCTTTGTGTTGTGGCTGTTAATAAAGGCAATGGCTTCGTCCACAGAGGCTACCGTTTTTACCGCAACAGTAAAGTCAAGAAATTCATAGCCAAAGTCTTCCTCTGCCGCCTTCTGTATATTTTTTGCGGAAGCATCAGAAAGAATTTTATAACATGTTTCATCAGCACGGACATTTACTTTTCCGTCAAAGGCTTCTGCCATAAGCGGTAAGAATTTTTTTGCAATGTTTTCATTCACAAGAATTGTCTCTATAGCGTTGCAGGCTCCCGGTCTCTGCATCTTTGCATTTCTTGCAATGGAAGCAGCCATGGAAGCATCAGCAGAATCGTCCACATACAGGTGGCATATTCCTGCGCCAGTCTGTATTACGGGAACTCTGGCTTCCTGAACCACTGTGTTTATAAGCCTTGAAGAGCCGCGAGGAAGAACCACATCAACCTTACCAACCGCATTAAGAATGTCATGCACATCAGAATGGTCGGTGCATTCGCTTAAGGCTATGCTGTCCTTAACACCGTCTTTTCCTGCAGCCTCAAGGCCTTCCTCTATTGCCTTTACTAGAGCCTTGTTTGAAGCAAGTGCAGAAGAAGATCCCCTTAACAGGATTGCATTGCCACTCTTGTATGCAAGTGAAAACGCATCAACAGTAACATTGGGGCGGGACTCGTAAATGATTGCAACAATTCCAAGGGGAACCCTAACTTGTCTTATCTGCATTCCCTGAGGAGTCTTCCAACCGGCAATCTGTTCGCCTATGGGATCCTGCTGCTGAACGATGACACCCATACTTTCTATGATTGAACTGAATTTTTTTTCGTCAAGTGCAAGCCGCTCAACAAGAGCCTCACTGGTGCCCTTCTGTCTGGCAGCGTCCACATCCTTTGCATTTTCGGCAAGGATGACAGTCTTATTTTTTTGCAGAGAATCTATTACGCATAAAAGCGCCTTATTTTTCTGCGCCTCTGTATGCAGTGCAAGAGAATTTGCACCGGAACGAAGTCTTGCGCAAAGAGAATCAATATCCATGAAAACCCCCGAATGCGGCAATTAATAGTTTGCCAAAAAGTACATACCTAGAAGAACTGCTATTCTGCTTTTGTTTTCTGACCATACCGCATTACGCGGAAGACTCTGCATGTACCACCAAAAGATGCCAAACTCAGGATCAATGCGAAGTGCATACTCCGAAAATTCCTTTGCCTTTGCCTGTGAACCGAACATAAGGTAAACCACATTGTCAACAATTGTAAAGAAAAGGTCGTATGCTTTTTTATAGGAATGGGATTCGAGATATCTACAGAATTCATCAAGCTGATACAGAACCTGCGCCTTTAAATCCTCATCAGATTTTTCTACCCATGTCTTTTGAATAAGAAGTTGCAAATTGCGATGGAAGCTCTTGGTCAGTTTTTCTCCGTCTCCAGTAGAAATGTCTGCAATGGCCTTAAATGGTTCCGCTGCTCCAAATGCCTCCGAAACCTGTACTGCTTGAGTGACAGCCTCGCCGTCATCCGCCGTTTCTACCAATAAACTCATTGCGTCAAGAGAGTGCTTGTCAACAAACTGTTCAATCAGATTTTCTTCCATGCGGTTATTTTAATTTGTTCCACTGTTTTATTCAAGAGGTATGAAAAATGTTAGGAAAAGTAATGCAAAAATTGCAGTGGCTAAATGACCTTGCTTGTGGTATTGTCTGCATGAGGTAATTTTATGGAATGCATTAATCCAATCATCCGCGGATTTTATCCTGACCCCAGCGCATGTTTTGCCGAAGGAAAATTTTATCTTGTATGCTCAACCTTTGAATACTTTCCTGGCATTCCGGTTTTTGAAAGTGAGGACCTTCTTCACTGGAAGCAGATAGGACACTGCCTTACCAGACAGAGCCAGCTTGATGTAAGGGGCGTTGAAGCATCAGGCGGAATTTTTGCACCCACAATCAGATACGACGAAAGTCAAAAAAGATTTTATGTAGTCGTTACAAATGTAAGCGGCGGATTCGGAAACTTTTATGTCTACACAGATGACATTTATTCTAACTCTTGGTCTGAACCTGTTAAAGTTGAACGAGGAGGAATAGACCCATCACTTTTGTTTGACAGCGGAAAGACATATTTTATAAGCAACGGCACAGACGATTTTGGAGAAGAAGGAGTTTCCCTATGCGAAATAGACATTGCAACTGGTAAAGCGCTTACAAAAGCAAAGAGTATTTCTAAAGGCTGCGGAGGTCGCTATCTTGAAGCGCCACATCTTTATCACATTGGTTCATGGTATTACCTTATGGTTGCAGAAGGCGGAACAGAATACGGACACATGGAATGCATTCTTCGCAGCAAAAACATTTGGGGTCCTTACGAACAGTGCCCACACAATCCCATCCTTACAAACAGAAACTTAGGCGGATACATTCATCAGGCGGCAGGTCACGCTGATTTAGTGCAGGACTCCAGCGGTCAGTGGTTTATGGTTCACTTGGGATTTAGGCAGATAGACAGGTGGCTTCCTTTTCACAATCTGGGAAGAGAAACATATCTTGAGCCGGTGTTCTGGACTAACGATGGCTGGCCCACTGTAGGAAGCGACGGAACAAGCCGCACCCACTGGAAACTGGAAAACGGAAGATGCACTGTCCTTCCAGAATGCACTTACCCTGAATACACTTGGAAACTGGAAAAAGAAAGTGCCTGCTACTTAAGACTTCCTGATTTTTCTGCATACAAATATGACGGTTCAACTGTAAGCCTTAGGGCTGATGAAAGGCTGGGCTCTTTGCAAACAGTTTCTTTTGTAGGCATGCGGCAAACGGAACATGCAGGCAGCATGACAGTTACCCTAGACGCATCAGAGTTAAAGGAAAACGAAGAGGCAGGCATCACGGCATATCTTACTGAGCGGGACTATTATGCAATTTCTGTAAGCAGGAAAGACAATATGCTTACGGTAGGTTCTCGCATTTTGATTGACGGAATGGAACTTAAAGGCTCCTCTTTTGCATTAGATAAAAAGACTGCAACGCTACGCATAGAAAGCGACCCCCTTGAATACAGACTGCTTGCAAAAGACGATGGAGGAAAATTTGTCTGCTTGCAAAAGGCTCATTCCAAATTTCTTTCTAGCGAAGTGGCATGCGGTTTTACGGGAACGATTCTTGCACTCTTCTGCGGAAGCACAAAAGAAAATCCTAAAGAAGAGCGAGGCTGGGCGAGTTTTTCCTAATGGAAGTGGGAAGGGCTAACTGCCCCTATACCAGAAAAAGTTTTTTTGTCGGTGCGTAAGGTTGCCATCATTACAGTGGTAAGATTTTGGTCGTGGTATGCATAGGCTACAGGTTTCTGAGTAAGTTCCATGTTTTCAAAATCTTTTTGACTTTCTCCTTCAGGGCCTCGTGACGGAACGGAAATACTGTTAAAGATTTCAAAGTTAAATGCTGGAGTAAATTCTTCTTCGTGAGCTAAAAAAAAATCTTCATCGGCAACAGAAAGGTCGTAAGCTTGGGTAAAAGTATCGCTCAATAACTTTAGGGTCTCGTCACTTATTCCGTTTTTAAACAAAAGCATTGCCCCTGCAAATCTGTCTCTTGAAAAAAATGCCACCAGATAGTTTGTGCGTTCACCTTCATACTTTGCATGGAAGGAATGAAAGAGCATTATCTGGGCATCGTTTTCCCTGTCGCGGATTGTAAAAAATTTTACCCAACCAGCTTTTCTTATAAGCGAACGGGATTCCTTAACACTTGTGCCAAAAGGTATTCCGTAGAAACTTTCCATTCGCCTGGAACTTTGTACTTCCGTGCAGAAGGCCGTAAGAAAAACAGCAAGGGTCAGGACAAATGCGGAAAGTATTCGCTTCTTCACCTGTTACCCCTCATTTCGCCTAGCCTTAGAATGCGCTGATTGCTGGAACCTCTAAAGGCCAAGGACAAATCTTTCTTTTCCAGAACAAAAGGTCCGTCCACAAGAACATCTATCAGCGAAAGAAGTTCTTCCGTAACTTCGCAGTGCCGCTTTCCGTCTGGTGGTAGCAGGTCTTCTTCGTAAATGTAGCCAGAATAAAACCAGATGTTCTTTTTTGGAAAGGCTTCTCTAACTTTTTTTACAAAGGGCAAGAGGGAACGCTGGTTTTCAAGTTCAAAAGGCTCTCCGCCCAAAACAGTAAGTCCGCTTATAAAGTCAGGCTCCAAAGCCTTTAGTATTTCTTTTTGAGTTTCTTCTGTAAAGGGTTTTCCGTAACAAAAATCCCATGTGTCGGCATTAAAGCAACCCTTGCAGTGAATGTTGCAGCCAGAAACAAAGAGGGAAACGCGAACACCCTCTCCGTCGGCTATATCCATTTTTTTTATGTTACCGTAATACATGGCGCACTACAGATGCAGAACACGCTCTTTTATTTCCTGAGTGCGTCCCTGATTCCAGAACTGGGTTCCAATGTAACCGCAGGTCCTTCGCGCAACATTAAGCTTGGTCTGGTCGCTGTTACCGCACTGGGGGCACTGCCATACAAGCTTTCCGTCCTCGTTTTTGTGGATTTTAATTTCACCTGTAAATCCGCAGCACTGGCAGTAGTCGCTCTTTGTGTTAAGTTCGGCATACATGATGTTGTTATAAATATGCTTTAGAAGAGCCATAACGGCAGGAATGTTGTTTTCCATGTTGGGCACTTCCACATAACTTACGGCTCCACCGGGAGACAGTTCCTGGAACTGAGACTCGAATGTAAGTTTGGAAAAGGCGTCAATCTGTTCCGTAACATGAACATGATAACTGTTTGTAATGTAGTTGCGGTCAGTTACACCAGGAATTACTCCAAAGCGTTTCTTGAGGCACTTTGCAAACTTGTATGTGGTACTTTCAAGAGGTGTTCCGTAGATTGAGTAGTCAATGTTTTCAGCAGCCTTCCATTTTGCACAGGCTTCGTTCAACTTTTTCATGACAGCTATTGCAAAGGGAGTTGCCTCGGGGTCGGTGTGGCTCTTTCCGGTCATGTATTTTGTACATTCGCAAAGACCAGCATAACCAAGGCTAATTGTAGAGTATCCGCCGTAAAGAAGTTTGTCTATTACTTCTCCCTTCTGCAGCCTTGCAAGTGCACCGTTCTGCCAGAGGATTGGCGCAGCGTCACTTTTTGTTTCCAGAAGACGCTCGTGGCGGATGCGGAGTGCCTTGTGGCAAAGTTCAAGCCTTTCGTCCAAAATCTGCCAGAAGCGGTCCGTGTCTCGATAAGAAGAACATGCAACATCAACAAGGTTGATTGTAACCACCCCCTGATTAAAGCGTCCGTAGTACTGAGCCTTTCCTTCTTGATTGACATAGGGGGTAAGGAATGAGCGGCATCCCATGCAGGGGTAACAGTTTCCGTTTCCGTTTTTGTCAACCTTAAGTTCGAGCATTTTCTTTTCGCTTATGTAATCGGGAACCATGCGGCGAGAGGTACACTTTGCGGCTAGCTCTGTAAGGTTGTAGTACTTGGAACCAGCGTCCACATTGTCTTCCTCAAGGACATAAATGAGTTTTGGGAATGCGGGAGTAATCCATGCACCCTTTTCGTTCTTTACGCCCTGATAGCGCTGCTTAAGGACTTCTTCTATAATGAGGGCAAGGTCGGCTTTTTCCTGCTCGTTCTTTGCCTCGTTAAGATACATGAAAACAGTTACAAAAGGAGCCTGACCGTTTGTAGTCATAAGAGTAATAACCTGATACTGAATGGTCTGAACGCCTCTGGTAATTTCGTTGTGCAACTGGGTGTTCACCATGTATTCAAACTGTTCTTCGTTTACAGTCAGTTTTGTAGCTTCAATTGTTTCCCTAAGTTCCCTGCGGATTTTCTGGCGACTTACATCAACAAAAGGAGCAAGGTGGGCAAGAGAAATGCTCTGTCCGCCGTACTGGCACGAGGCAACCTGTGCAATAATCTGAGTGGCAATGTTACATGCTGTAGAAAAAGAATGGGGACGGTCAATTTTTGTTCCGCTGATTACGGTACCGTTCTGCAACATGTCCTCAAGGTTTACAAGGTCGCAGTTGTGCATGTGCTGAGCAAAATAGTCGGCATCGTGGAAGTGGATTATACCCTCGTCATGGGCTTCTGCAATCTCTGGGTCAAGAAGGAAGCGCTTTGTAATATCCTTGCTTACTTCTCCAGCCATATAGTCGCGCTGAACGGAAACAACAGTGGGGTTCTTGTTTGAATTTTCCTGCTTAACTTCCTCGTTGTTTTCTTCAATGAGGCTAAGAATCTGTGCGTCTGTGGTGTTCTTCTTTCGCTTAAGTTCATGCTCGTAGCGGTATGTAATGTAGAGTTTTGCAACCTGATACGCACCGTGCTCCATAATGCCGGTTTCTACCAAGTCCTGAATTTCTTCTACATTAAGGGCGTGATCTTCCTGATGACACTGAATTTCTATGTCGTCTACAATGGAATTGATTTTTGCTTCCGAGAGCTTGAGTTTGTCTTCAACTCTTGCATTCGCTTTTGAAATAGCGACATAAATTTTGTTCCTGTCAAAAGTAACTTCTTCGCCGCTACGCTTAATGATTCTCATACTGCCCCCATCCCCATACCACTCATTTTTTAATTTATGAAAAGATATGTCCTGTATGCTTTTATTATCGGTGAAAACGACACCATATATAGCGTTATTTTCGGGAACAGTCTACTATGGCTAGAGTTTTAAGTCAATAGAAAAAACTTGTGGGCAGCCTGTGGAAAACTCTGTGGAAATGCCGATTTTATGGGGGTTTCCACGGATTTTAGGTGCCAAAAAAAGTTAAAAAAATTTACCCCTTATGCAATAAGCCTCTAAGCAGAATTTATGGGTACAGATTGTCTTTTACACCAAGATTTGTTCTAGGAAGCGCTTTCCAGTCAAAAAATTTCACCGCATCTAATGCAGAAAGAGGCTCAAATTCAGGAATAAAGCCTGCATAATGCATTATTTTTCCTATTATCTCTTCTGGTGTAAAGTTTGCCCTAAGCACATCCATGGCGCAGTCAGAATCTCTCTTGCAAAGGCGCTTCCCTTCACCGTTTACCATAAGCGGAATGTGAAAAAACTCAGGACAAGAATACCCCAGTTTGCCGTATAAAAAAATCTGCTGTGGAGTGGAAGAAATCAAGTCCATGCCCCGAACAACTTCCGTAACCTCCATAAGTGCATCGTCAACAACAACCGCAAGTTGGTAAGAAAAATTACCGTCGGCCCGCCGCAAGACAAAATCTCCGCAGTCAGTCTTCAGATTCATTACCTGAAGCCCGTAGTGACCATCGCAAAAAGAAATGTCTTCCTCAGGAACTTTTATGCGCCAGGCAGGAGAACGGGTAAGCATAAGTTCTTTTTTCTGAGCATCAGTAAGCAGGCGGCATTTTCCTGAATAAACCGCCCTCTCGCCTTCGTGAGGCGCAGAAGATGCCAGCAAGTCTCCCCTACGGCAAAAACATTCGTATAAAAGATTTTTTTCTTTAAGCTTCTGAAAGGCATTCAAATAAATCGCATCCCTCTCAGACTGAAAGAAAGGTCCCTCGTCCCAGTCCAGTCCAAGCCAGTGAAGATCGTCCATAATCAGCTCGGCATACTGTTTTTTACATCTCTGCCTATCCAGATCTTCTATGCGCAAAAGCCAGATTCCGTTTTTCTTTCGCACAGAAAGCCACGAAACAAGGGCTGCATATATGTTTCCCAAATGCATGCGTCCGCTAGGAGAAGGTGCAAAGCGTCCCCTTACAAGCATCAGTATTTTACCTCAAAAGAAAGTTCATGTTCTTCCAGTGCAAGTTCCTGTTTTTCAATTCCTTCTATCTGAATGAACCTGTCGTTGTTTTCCAGACGCTCCACCATCTGCATAAGGTTTTCTTCCTCGCCCTGAGCCTGCATTACTACAGAACCGTCCCAGTCGTTGTATACCCATCCGGTAAGTCCAAGTAGAGAAGCAAGATGACAAGCCGTATACCTAAAGCCCACACCCTGAACTCTGCCGCTAAACCTAAATTCAATCCGCTTTTTCATGACGCCTGTAATACTGCTCTTTATCCTGATACATTGTTTCGTCCGCAAGGTGCATGGACTTTCGCAAGTCTTTTCCGTCTTGATTCCAGTGAGCACCAATGGCAAAACTTACGCAGCCTTCGTCAGAGGCAATTTTCTTAAGTTCCGCCACCTTTCGCTCAAAGAATTCCTTCTGAACTTCTGGAGCAATGACTACAAATTCATCTCCGCCTGCACGGTAAATTTCGTAGTCTCCAAACACCTTCTTTAAAGTCTTTGCCGCATCCTTAAGAAGAAGGTCTCCAGCCTCATGCCCCAAACTGTCGTTACGCTGCTTTAGTCCGTTCAAATCTGCAAAAAGAACACCAAAGGGAGCCTTTACGGTTTTTGTTCCGCTTACAAAAAAGTCCACCCTCTCGTTCATAGCATTTCTGTTCTTTACGCCGGTAAGATAGTCCGTGTTGCTCATATGCTCCAGCTTTTCAAACAAGTTGTTGTTGGAAACTTCTACAGAAAGGAAATATGCAGAAAGCTCAATATACTCCTTAAGTTCCACAAAGCGTTCGGTGTCAAAGTTTGTAATAAAAAGATAGCCCATGGTTATCTGATTGTGTATAAGGGGAACCAGAATCAGGCTTTTTACATTTGCAGAACAAAGGCTTTCTACCCACCGAGGATTTTTCTTTCTTAGTTCCTCCATGTCATATTCGTCTTTTACGATTACGGAACTGTTCCTTATGGTTTCGTCCCAAGTTGCCACAAGTTCGTAGGGAAGATAATGGTCATAGTCTTCTATGCGGGCACAGTCGTTGCGAAATTTTGAACACAGTACCTTCTTTTCCTTTTTCTGCCTGTCTATAAGGATTATGCAACTGCAGAATGAATCAGTAATGTCCTGAATATCCGCTATTACAGTCTTCATGCTGCTGTAATAATTTTCTGACCCCTTAAGCTTCAAGCAAGTTTGGATTACAAGAGGCGCTGTTTGTGCGGAAACATCTGACATGCGGCTAGTCTCGGCATTTTTTGTAAACTCAAAGAAGAAGAGCAGATATCCAACATTGTCTCTGTCGCTTTCAAGAGGAATGTATGTAGCATCAGTCCAAAGTCCCATAGACCTTGTGTCTACATAATTGTGAAGATGCTGTTTTTTTATTGCGCAACGAAAGCAGAAATCCTCAAACAAAACTTCCTGAGGAATTAGCTCGTAATAGAGCATGCCGTCATAATAAGCCGGCCCCATAATTTTCTTGTAAAGGGAATTTGCTTTCTCTATCCGAATGTCACCCCAGTGGTCGGTTTCTTTTTTTTCGACGGAAATAACAGCACAGGCCATTCCAACGCTGTCTACCAATGTCTGAAAGTCCATGTCCCTATTCTAAAACATATGCGGATTTTTATCAATTTGATTTTTCGCCGCAGGGAATTCCCAGAAGATGCATGGTTCCGTAACGGGTAAATCTGGTTATGTTGTCTATATAAGAAAGCGCCTCTTTCTTGCTCATTCTGTGAATGATTATGTCTGCAAAAGAGTTGATTATCGTAGAGGCAATAAAGTGAACAGTCATGGAATCTATTTTACGCTTTGCAAATTTCTGACGGTACATCCAGTTAAATGTCTTGGAACAATTTTTTGTATAAAGTTCGCAGATTTCTTCCTGAAAGTGTTCGTGGGTACTACCAGCAGATTTTTCTAGCAACAGAGTAAAGGCGTCAAAGTTTTTATACATGTAGTTAAGCAAATCTACTACAGACTGTTCCTCAAATTCGTAATGCTCTTTGGAAAGCACATCATCCACCATGGCATGAGTTTTTGAGTCTGCTAGCATAACGGTATTTGTGGTAACTTCTATTGCATCGTCCACAAGAGCACAAAAAAAAGCGTCCTTGTCTTTAAAGTGACGGTACATTGCTCCGGTTGTTACACCCGCATTTGAGGCGATTGTCCTAAGTGAAGCACCCATAAATCCCTTTTCAAGAAATTCTTTTTTTGCACTTTGTAAAAGGCGGTTTTTTGTTTCTTCTGATGATTCTCCCATACTTTTCCTGCTGAACATATTTTACAGGCAAAGAAATAAAAATGTCAATAAAAATCGATAACAATGTTATCAAAAAGTATTGACACGATAACAGTGTTATCATTATTATAGCAAATAGTTAACAAGTGCTAACATAATACAGGAGCTTTTTATGCAAGTAAAAAAAATTAACGAATGGTTTGAAAAGTTCGGTCGGTTTGAAGTAAAGAACCGCTGGGCATTCATATTTGGACTGCTGATTATTACCGTAATCGGATGCCTAGGTCTTACTCGCCTTAAGCTTGACAACGGTGAGGAAGACTGGTTTGACGACTGGGAAACTACAAAGGTAAATCAGGACCACTTTGAAAGCATCTTTGGTTCAACAGACACTCTTATGGCCCACATTAAGGCAGATGATGTTTTTGACCCCGAAGTACTTAGCATGATTGATCAGCTGGGAGACGAGCTTTTAAATTCTGTTCCTTATGCAGACAGCGTTACTTCTCTCATGGAACTTTCGATACCCATTGGAACTGAAGACGGTTTTGAAATAACAAGTCCCTTTGAAGACGGAGTTCCCTCTGACCCAGAAGAACTGGCAGAAAAAAAGGCCTTTATCCTTAGCAGGGAATCTCTTGTAAACACTTTGGTAAGCGCAGACTCTACCGAAACATGGCTCATAGTAAACCTTGAGCAGTATTCAGAAAGCCTTACGGAAGCAATGAACAAAATAGCACCTCCCGCTATGGAAATTTTTAACGACCCCAAATATAAGTCTGACAAATGGGAAATCCGTCCTGCAGGTCTTTCCTACACCGAATATGAGGAAGAGGCTGTTACAATAGAACAGTGCATCAGCCGCATTGCAATAGGTTTTGTTGTCATGATTATCTTCCTGATTATTTTTATCCGCTCTTTAAGGGGTGTCGTGGTTCCTGCAATAGCAACAGTAGGCGCTTTGGGAACAACACTGGGATTTTCCGGCTGGATGAACATTAAGGGCAACAACACCATGATTCTGGTAACGGTTCTTCTTTCCATGGCACTTGCCGTTGGCTATGCAGTTCACTACATCAACAGCTTTAAAATGTACTTTAGAAAAACAGGCAAGCGAAAGGAGTCAATCGTTCTTGGAGTTCGTGATTCAGGATGGGCGCTCTTCTTTACTGTCATTACAACTATGGGTGGCATGCTTTCATTCCTTGCGGCAGACATTCGTCCAATGCGCTGGGTTGGAGGCATTACCGCTGCAACAGTTTTTGCCGTTTTCGTCTACATAATCATCCTGCTGCCCTGCCTTTACAGTTTTGGAAAAGACAAGGAACCAGACCCCACATTTGTTGACACAGCTGGCTCTACAAAATCAGACCTCCGCGTAGAGGCTATGGGAAAAGCCATCCTTAACAAAAAGTGGATTACGGTAATTGCAACAGTGCTGGTAGTTGCGGCATGCATTCCCGGACTATTCAAGATAAAAGTAAATATGAACTATTCCGACATGATGGGTGAGCGCACTCCCTACATAAAGCGACTTATGGAAATTACTAGAAGCCAGCTTGGAAGCCAGTACAGTTACGAAGTTCTTATTGAATACGATGATGAGGACTCACTTAAGAATCCCGAAGTGCTCAAGAACATGGACATTCTTGCAGAACGAATAGGAACACTTAGCCAGACAAAAGTTTCTAACGGCAAGCCCCGAGTTTCTTCCGTTACAAAAGTCGTAAAGGAAATGAACAGAACCCTTAACGGCGATGATCCTGCATACTATGTAATTCCAGACGATCAGGACTTGGTAAGTCAGATTATGTTCCTCTACGAAATTTCTGGCGGAAGTGATTTGTACGACTATGTAAGCGAAGACTTTAAGGCAGGCTATCTGCACATTGAACTTGCTGGTTACGACGGAGAAGAAATCGTTCAGAACATGGACGCCGTAAAACAGTGGGTTGCGGAACTCTTCCCCGACGCAAGTAATGCAGGTGTTGTAGGCGAGGTAGTTCAGTATGCGCAAATGAACGGAAAACTTGTTCGCGGTTCAATAAAGTCTATTGGAACATCGCTTTTAATAATCCTCATACTGCTGATTATTGCATTCACTTCATTCCGCACAGGACTAATTGCAATGATTCCAAATGTGGTGCCAATTCTTTTAATAGGCGGCATTATGGGTTATGCTGGAGTAAACCTTGACATGATTACTGCAATGCTTATGCCTATGATTTTGGGTATAGCGGTTGACGACACAATTCACTTTACTAACCACATAAAGTACCACTTTGAACTAACAGGAAACTACAGGACGGCCATAGAAAATTCCTATCGCGAAATAGGTAAGACAATGATTATGACCACAGTAATTTTGTGCGCCATGTTCTTTATCTTCCTCTTCAGCACCATGACCGTACTTGTAAACATAGGCTGGCTTTCTATAGTAGGTTTAGGAAGCGCACTGATTGCAGACTATACTATAACTCCAGTTCTGCTTTACATTACAAAACCCTTTGGTAAAGAAAAATAAATCTTCCTCCTAGATTTTATTTGGCGCATCCGTAAGATTTTTTGCGGATGCGCTTTTTTTTACTAAGCATTTTTTGCGTTTATCCGTTCAATCCATCCGCAGATTTCATCAAGAACGATTTTGCCGTTTCCCACATTGCAGTGATTCCGTGCGTCTTCTTTATCTGTAAACAGACGGAAGGTTAGGCTCTTCACATTCTTTAGCATGTTGATTTCCCTACCAACAAGAGTGTAGTCTATGAAGTGGTCCTGATTTGCACCTACAATCAGCATGTCCTGAGTAATTTTATCGGCAACAGGTTCAAGGTCGTAAAGCTTTAGCTTGCGTGCATAGTCGTATGCATCTTTTGCCTCGTAAGCGTAACAACCATGCTTAAGTCCCCAGTCTATGACAGGTTCCTTTTTTGCCTTCTTTCCAAATACAAAATTAATTAGTGGACGAGCGTGCAACTTCATAAACAGATGGAACATCTTCTGCACAGCAGGCTTCTGCATTCCGACAATAACATCCTGAAAGCACGGAAACACTGACCAAGCCACAACTTTTGTAATGCGCTTGTCAAACGCGGCCGCTCTAGGTGCAAGATATCCGCCAAGAGAAATGCCTATGATTGTCACATCAGTAAGATTAAAAAAGTCTAGCACAGCCTTTACAGGTTTTTCCCATTCGTGGGTAAAGTGCATTCCCTGAAGACGCATCACTCCGCCCTGACCAGGACCTTCAAACATGTAAACCTCAAAACCCTGCTCCTGCAAATATAGGACAGTAAAAAGGAACTCCTCAAAATAACTGTCATTGCCTCCATGAAGAAGGATTGTTCCCCTACTCTTTCCGTTTGGAACAACATGCATCACGGGTAATTTTACATTTTCATAGGGAACGCTAAGTTTTTTAATGCGAGGATTTTCACCCTCAAAGTAGTCAGCATAATACTCATAAAAAAGTTTGGTTGCTTTTTCATAATACGCCTTTTTATCAGGGTCTCCATCGTACATGAAAAATTCGCTCATGCGGTAGTAAGCTATAGCATTCTGCACTCGGTTTTCGCTTATGGCTACATCTCCAAGGGCTATTAGCTCACGCTTCCAGTCTGCACTTGTCTTGATTTTTGCCGCAACAGGCTGAACATCTTCTATGCGGCCACCGTCCCAGTTAATTACGCGGTTTAACTGGTAGTCAAAATTTCTTTCGTCGTTCAACTTATATATGCCTTTCTTAAGCTGAACGGGCTGTGTAACATCGTACTTTTCCATAAGAATTTTCTCCTTTTGTGTTTTTCACAATACTAAGGATAACTCTTTTTAGAATGTAAAACTTTTAAATAGATGCTAACTTTTAGTGTAATCAGAAAAAGACAGTCCGAACATCCGCCTACATGTAGCCGCAAAATGAGAAGGAGAATCAAAGCCTGCTCTTATTGCAGCCTCGGTTATGTTTCCGTACTTCTGAAAATGAATGTACCCCTTCCGCATTTTTTCCCAGGCAAGATAGCTTGAAAGGGATATTCCAAGATTTTCCTTAAACAGATGTGACAGTCTGCTCTTGGACAAAAAGACTTTTTTGCACAAAAAATCCACCGCATCTTCGGGAACCTCTTCCTCATTTTTTAAAACCGCAAGAGCCTGAGTAACCCGGTCATCAAGTTTTCTTCCATCATTTTTTAAAAGACCAAGCTTTTCAAGAATGGCCCTGTCAGCATTTGCCAGAGAGCCTTGGTTTTCCTTCCAAAGATTTCTTAGGACTTCCACCTGTTCACCGATAAGACAAAAATAATTTTTTCCCTGTAAAAAGAGGCGGTCTATTTCGTCTGCATAGCGGCTGGCTAGGTCAAAAAGAAAGACAAGCATTTCTCCAGAATCAGAATAAACGGTATGAGGTACATCAGAAGCTATAAAAACAGCATCAGCATCAAAACTTTCACCGTCAACCTTGCAATGCAGTCTCGTATCGTGCCCCACAATCAGATGAAGTGCAAGATGAGCATGAATGTCTGGAGTTCTGTACTTGGAACGCATAAGAATATGGTCGTATTCAAACAAGGTGTCGGTCATGTCTTTATGATAACAGCAATTTTCACATGGCGCAAGAATTTTCCTAAAACATATTGACAAGATAACAGTGTTATCATTATTATAAGACATAGTTAGTTAATGCTAATCATAAGGAGTTCACAAATGAATAAATCAATTTTTAAACTTAGCACATTATTGATAGCGGCACTGCTTCTTTGCCAGGCGGCCACCGCACAGTCACTTAGCGGTTACGATGTTATGAAAAAGGCTGATGAAGTACCAAGCCCAAAAACTTCTTCTTCTACGGCTACACTTACTATCCATTCAAAGAAGGGTTCTGACCGTATTCGCGAAGTAATCATGAAGAGCAAGGACTACGGCGATGTAAGCAAAGAAGTAATTGTATTCACAACGCCAAAAGATGTTGCTGGAACAGGTTACCTTATGTTTGAGTATGCAGAGGATGCAAGCGGAAACAAGAAGGATTCAGACAACTGGCTTTACATGCCTGCAATGAACAAGACAAGACGAATTGCTTCAAGCGGTTCAGAAAGCGAAGGCAGTTTTATGGGAACTGACTTTACCTATCAGGACATGGGAGACAGAAGCCTTAACAAGTACACCTACACCCTATTGGGAGAAGAAACTGTTGACGGAGTTGCCTGCTACAAAGTTGAATGTGTAAGCAAGGCTCATACCGAAAAAGACCCCCGTTACATTACATACATTTCTAAGAGTGACTTTATAATGCGCCGCTGCGAATTTTACGACAGACAGGATCAACTGCACCGTGTACTTACATGCAGCGACTTTGTAACCATAAATGGATACACTACCGCAACAAAAATGAAAATGGAAAATGTTCAGTCAGGTACATGGTCACTCATAGAAACAAAAGACATTACATACGATACCGAAGACATTGACGATTCACTCTTTACAGTAGCGGCCCTTGAAAAAGGAAGAATACGCTAAGCGAGGAGCCATGAACTGTTTGAAGAATTCCAAAAAGAAATTCAGTCTGATTGCATGTGCGCTTCTTGCAGCATTTGGCGCATGTGTAGGCGCTCAGGAAATTGATTTTTCTGGTACGGTGGGCACTTCTTGGGCAATGGCTGCTCCCTGGACTGACAATGCAGGAGACTTTACTTTTGGAAGGGTTTACTTTGACGGCAAACTTGACGCATGGTACAACGAATCTTCCGCACTTGTAGACGCCTCTGTAGGATACGACAACACTACACGCAACCTGTTCTTTTCGCTAAACGAGGCATGGGCTGACTATTCCAGTTCAAACTGGGGCATTCGTGTTGGACGGCAAAAAACCTCATGGGGAAAAGCTGACGGCATTACTGTTACAAACATCATATGCCCGGAAGACATGAGTTCCCTCTTTGCAGACGACACTACAATGGGAATTGATTCAGTGCGGCTTTCAGTTACTGGATCTGCATTTACAGTTGACGCATGGTGGATTCCATTTTTCCGTGGCTCAAAACTTCCGCTTGAAGAAAACAATCCCCTTAGAAAACTAATTGTTCCCCAGAGTGTAGATCTGTCCGCAATGATGCCAGGTCTTGTCGTTCCTGTAAGCATAGGAACAATCGCATCGCCTGAGTTAAACATTCAGAACGGAGAATATGCCTTAAAGGCTTCGGGCTACTTTCCCTTGTGCGATGTAAGTGCATATTTTTTCTACGGATGGGAAAACATTCCCCTGTTAAAATACACACTTACCTATGCAAGCGGCACAACACCTCCTCCAAACGGAGTTTTAATCAGCGGAGAATACAAACGGGTGCTCATGTTTGGTCTTGATGCGGCTGTTCCAATCAACTCCATTGTACTTCGTGCGGAAGGAGCATTCTTTCTTAACAGAGAAATGCAGACTTCGGCAAAGGAAATACTTTCTGGCGGCGACATAAACGAAAAGCACAACAACTTAAGCGGACTTTTGGGCATAGACTGGATGCCCTCGGGATGGACTATTACAGCCCAGTACCATGCTGATTTTGTGTTCGGCGACATGGACAAACTGGAAAGAGAAGATGCCTTTAGTCACGGAGCAACTGTAAGCGTTTCAAAAACTCTTTTAGACGAGACACTGGAACTTTCCTTTGCAGGACTTGTGGGATTCAATGCATTTGACAGCGCACTTACATTTACAGCGGAATACAGCGTTTCCGACCAGATTTCTGTAAGAGCCGGAGCATATGTCTTCCTTGCAGGACCTAAAAAAGACGGAACATATGGACAGTATAAAGACCTAAGTTCCTTCTTCCTTAACGCAAAGTTTTCGTTCTAATTAAAAAAAATCAAACTGCACGACGGCCGGCTACAACTTCCTTGTAGTCGGCATAATTTTCTGCAAGCAGATTTGGCGTATCTAGTCCGTAGGGACAGTGGGAAGCACACTTATTGCAGTGAGTGCATTTTTCTATGAGCTTCATTTTTTTCTGCCAGGCTTCGCTAAGCCATGAGGCACTGGGAGCCCGTCTGAGCATTAAAGACATGCGGGCGCAGTTGTTTATTTCTATTCCCTGAGGACAGGGCATGCAGTAACCGCAACCACGGCAGAAGCTTCCGCTAAGTTCCTTTCTGTCCTTCTGCACAAGAGCCTCTATGTCACCACTCATTGCTGGAGGATTTTTCTGAAAGCCAATAAATTCTTCCAGTTCAGACATGCGCTGGATTCCCCATATGGGAAGAACATTATCGTACTGATTAAGAAAGGCATATGCAGCAGCGGCATTTGTAATCAGTCCGCCAGAAAGAGCCTTCATTGCAATAAAGCCCATGTTTTTCTTTTTGCACATGTCAACGAGTTCCAAATCTTTTTCTGTTGCAAGATAGCAGAAGGGAAACTGAAGAGTTTCGTAAAGTCCGCTTTCTATTGCCTCTCGGGCAACATTAAGACGATGGTTTGTTATGCCTATGTGCCTAATCTTTCCCTGAGCCTTTGCCTCAAGCATGGCCTCGTACAGACCAGAACCATCGCCGGGCTTTGGACAAAATGCAGGATTGTGAAACTGATATATGTCGATGTAGTCCGTCTGAAGTTTTTCAAGACTTGTCTGCAAATCCTTCCAGAAACCTTCTACAGTTGTGCTCATAGTTTTTGTGGCGATTGTAACATTCTTGCGCAGAGCATGAAGGGCTTCGCCAACTTTTTCCTCACTGTCTGAATAAACTCTGGCGGTATCATAAAAAGTAAAGCCTGCATCGTAGGCACGCCTTATGAGGGCAACTGCATCTTCCTTTGAGTCACGCTGTAGGGGAAGGCAACCCAATGCATTTTTTGGAGAAGTAATTCCTGTTGTTCCTAAAGTTACGGTCTTCATAACTCCAGTATACAAAAGATTTTTTCTTATGCCTAGAAGCGGTTGTCGGTAATGCGCTTTGTCTTTTTTTCGCTGCGGGGAAGCTCACCTATGCCAACAACTTTTACAATCGGCGTCATCTTAAGTTGCTCCTTGCAGTGATATGCAATATCTATTGCCGCCTCGGCACGGTCTACTCCGCCTTCAACTTCTACATAAAGAGTCATCTGGTCGCGTCCGTCCACATGATCAATTTCTGCACGGTATTCACTTGAGGCACCCTGTACTTTCTTTATGACTTCTTCTATCGAAGACGGGAATATGATGCAGCCCTTAACCTTTACCATGTCGTCACTGCGTCCCATGATTGGAGTTATGCGAGGATGTTTGCATCCGCAGGGACATTCTCCGGGAATAAAAGCCGCAAGATCATGAGTTCTAAATCTGATGAGGGGAGCGCCTTCCTTTACTAAAGTTGTAAGTGTAATTTCGCCAACTTCACCTTCTGGCACAGGAAGTCCAGTAACAGGGTCAAGAATTTCAAAGTAAACAAAATCATCCCAAACATGAATGCCACTTCCCTTGGAACAATTTATTCCAATTCCTGGACCATAGCATTCCGTAAGACCGTAAATGTCGTAGAGTTCAATTCCCAACTGTTCCTTTATGCGGCTACGCATTTTTTCTCCCCAGCGTTCTGAACCAATAATTCCCTTGCGGAGGTAAATTTTATCCTTTATGCCCCGCTTCTGAATTTCTTCGCCAAGAAGAAGTGCATAGGAAGATGTTGCAGCAATAACCGTAGCCTTCAAATCCTGCATCATCTGCAGCTGTTTGTCTGTGTTGCCCGGTCCCATGGGGATTGTCATTGCACCCATCCGCTCAGCACCAAGCTGGAATCCAATGCCGGCAGTCCACAGTCCGTAACCGGGAGTAATCTGAATGCGGTCGCGGTTTGTCATTCCGGCCATGCGGTAACAGCGAGCAAACATTTCGGCCCAGTCTTCAACATCTTTTTGAGTGTATGGAATGATGACTGGAGTTCCCGTTGTACCAGAGGAAGAATGAATGCGGACAATCTCTTCTTCAGGAACCGCAGCAAGTCCAAGGGGATATGCCTCACGAAGTTCCTGCTTTGAACTAAAGGGAAGCTTTTCAAAATCAGCCTGAGTCTTAATATCTTCGGGATTTATTCCTTCAAGTTTTTTTGCGTAAAATCCGCCCTCAACTTTTTTAAGCCGGGCCACCTGAGTTCTAATTTGTTCCAACTGTTTTTCTGTTAACTGCATGATACTGTAAAGAGTAGCACATCTTTTGCATGCAGTCAACTTGTAAAACAGACAGTCAGACTACTTACCCACTCCCACAGACCTAAGGGGAATTTCGTAAGAATAGGAAAGCGGCAGATTTGAAGCGTAAGAAAGTTCAGGAAAGGAAAGGGCACTTGAAAGCTGGAATGTAGGATTTCCTCCCTTCTTTGTTATAAGCTGAACAATAAAAGCCGCAGCCTGCACTGTGTTAAGAGAAACCGTCATCGGAATTGTTCCACTGGAAGATGTAATTGCTTTACTTGTTCCAGGCGTTACAGAAATAAGCGAGCCAGTATTTGTCTTTAGAGAACAGTCATCAACTGCAAACTTCCAAGGAGCACTGCCCTGATTTGCCACATTCAGATCAAAAGTAAAGTCAATGTCTATATCAATTCCCTTAAGCATTTCTTCGGTAAGGTTCTGCCCCGTAACAAGTGCCGAAGCGATTGCCGCAGCACGAAGCACATTTACTCCGCTTGAAACAAACTTTCTTGTAAGCTCGTCAGCAGAGGGAAGCACCACATTGGCATTTGCCACAGAAAAACTTGGCTTTACCACTGGAACGGAAAAACTTTTTGTAAAAGGAATGGAAAAACTGTCACCCTCAAAAAGTTCTACGCCAGACATGTCCAAAGCAAGTGAACCATCAAGAGTAAAAGGCAGGGATGATTTTCCGTTTGTATTTTTTGCAAAGTTCAGAATTGAATCATAGGGGATTTTTACCGTAAGAGAATTTCTTTTGGTGGAGCGAGAAGCAACCGACACTCCGTTATCAGAACTGAGTTTTGTAAAAGTTCCGCCTTCGTAATTTACATCAGCCGCAAGTTGTTTAATGGAAAAAGCAACAGGATAAGGATTTGTTATGGAATAGTCGCAGGCAAAAGTAATGCCCTCAAGATCAAGCCCTTTTATAGAAACCGAATTCATGGAAAGTGACGGCACACTAAGAGAACCAAGCAGTTCCCCCAAAGACTCGCAGGAAACAGTAAAGAAAGACATTGCACAAAGGCAAGCCACCGCAACAAAATGTGAAATCCCAATGCGTAAATTTTTCATAACGCATTCAGTATGATACAGATTGTGGAATAAATCAAGAATGCTTTTTTAGTGCTTCCAGTTTCTGTCTAAGGCACTTTGTAGTACAGTGAACAGAGGCAGAAGAACATAAACACGGCAAAAACAGAAACAGTTCTGACGCTTTCCAAAGTTCTTTCCGTCCCAGTTGAATCCCTGCTGGAAATTTAGGTATCATAACAGTTCAGCATGAACATTGTATTTTTTAGCACGAATTCCAACACTTTTCCTCACGAGACTTTTCGCATTACCAGGGCGCCGTTGCACAGGAACGAGTGGGAGGCGGTGGCTAAGGAATTTCTGGAGCACAGGTTTACAATTGTAACTCAGATGCCATGCATGTTTCTTGCCGACATAATGACGGACGGGAGCATTTTAAAGGCAAAGGGAATCAACTACATCATCTGCAAAGAAAATTCCGTAGAAGAAATGTGCAATGTCATTTTGGAGCAGAAGCCCGACATTGCTCTTGCGGTAAGTTTTTGGCAGCCGCCTTATGACTGGAACTGCCTTAAAGACGCCATGATTGCAGAAGCGCTAGAATCTTACGGAATAAAAACCTTGTGTCATTCTTCGCAAACAATGAACATCTGCTTTAATAAAATTCAGACTGAAGAATTTTTAAAGTCTAATGGTTTTAGGGTTCCACGCTCGGTGCATGTAAGCCATGAACTTTTTTGGACTGAACGAAGCCATGGAGAAATTAAGTCTAATGTCTACAAAGAATATGTCCTTTCGCAAATACAGGCTCTTACTTTTCCAGTTATAATAAAAGACACTGTGGGATTAAGTTCTTACGGAATGGAAGTTGCCAGAACCTACAAAGAGGCGGTGCACTATTTGCGCTCGGGAAAAACTCACTCAGACAGAATCGTGCAGGAATACATTGAAGGCGTTCAGTTTGGTACAGAAATTTACGGCAGTCCAGGTTCATATACAATTCTTCCGCCCTTTGCATTTTCGGTAAACCGTTTTGGCATAACAAGTCCCAAGCAAGGCATAAAGGTGGGGCCTGCAAAAGAAGATGCAGAAAATCTTCGCCTAAAAGAACTGTACGAAATGCTGAATACTCTTGCACAAAACTTAAACCTAAAGGGAATTGCCCAAGTTGATTTAATTCTTTCCCGTGACGGCTGGTACATTCTGGAAGTTAATCCCAGACTTTCTGGCATGACAGAAACTTACGCAGCCTGCTACAGGACAACCGTAAGCCGAATGCTTGTAAATCTTGCCCTTGGAAAAAATCCCTTTACGAATGAACCGATTTCCGTATGCAATTTTAAACTGCCCCTCATCAGCGAGGAAGAACAGAAAAAAATTCTTTCCAGACCTGATGTACATTTTCTGCGGCAGACGCAAAACACTTTGGCAAGGCAGGAAAGAGAAAAGGGCTACTGCGAAATAGTGTTTGGGAGGGGAAAAGAACTTTCTTCCCTTAAGGAGGAACTTTTCCTGCTGCAAAAGGAATGCCCCCATCTTGTAGACGAAGGATTTTTACGGCAGGCAACTGGCATGATTGGCCTTTTAGACGGCACTTCTAAAAATTAAAATGATAACCATTTTCACATTGACATTATTTTGATTTTCCTGTAATTTTGATAAGGGTTTTCAAAATCAGGAGGATACAATATGAAAAAATTTGGATTAACTTTTCTTGCCTTGGGAGTTATGTTGCTTGCTTCCTGTGGAGTGCCAAAAAAATCTGAGCAGAAAATTCAGGTGGTTACGACAATTTTCCCAGAATACGACTGGGTAAGGGAAATTGCAGGAAGTGACCTCGACGGACTGGAACTTACCCTCCTTACTGAAAACGGAACAGACCTTCACAGCTACCAGCCTTCGGTTCAGGACATGGCAAAAATTGCTTCGGCAGACATTTTTATTTATGTTGGCGGAGAAAGCGATGCATGGGTAACAAAGGCACTTCTTAACGCTACAAACAAAGACATGACGGTTATCAACCTGCTGGAAACTTTAGGCGACAATGTAAAGGAAGAAGAAATAAAGGAAGGCATGCAGGCAGAAGATGAGCATGACCACGAGGGCGAAGAGCATCACGAAGAAGAGGAAGAATATGATGAGCATGTGTGGCTTTCCCTTAGAAACGCGGCCACAATCTGCGAAGAAATTTGTTCTGCCTTATGCAAAAAGATTCCCGCAAAAGAAGAAGCATTTAAGGCAAACGCAGCATCTTATGTTGGCAAGCTGAATGCTCTGGATGCAAAGTACCAATCCATGGTAAAAAATGCAGATCTAAAAACAGTTCTCTTTGCAGACAGGTTCCCCTTTCGCTACCTTGTAGACGACTACGGTTTGGACTACTATGCTGCCTTTGTGGGATGTTCTGCAGAAACGGAAGCGTCCTTTAAAACAGTTATTTTTCTTGCACAAAAAGTTGACGACCTTAATCTGCCTTTCATCTTTATAATAGAAACAGGCGACCAGAAAATTGCAAAGACTGTTATCGACTCAAGCCAGAACAAGTCTGTCGGAATACTCAAGCTTAACTCTATGCAGGGGGTAACTCTTAGTCAGGCTGAGGGAGGAACCACATATCTTGGGATTATGGAAGAAAACTGCACAACTCTGGAGCAGGCGCTTCGTCTTGGCAAATAGGTCCATAGGCTAGGCAAGTCTCCTTCTTAAAAAGAAAAAGCAGGCTGACTCATGTCAACCTGCCCTAATAAGGAGGAGAACTTGCACTCTACGCAACAAACGCAGAATACAGAATTATGAATGAGATGCTATGCAAGCACAAAATTCGTCTTCGCTTGCAGAACAACCGTTTGACGAAAGAAATGCTCCTAACGAACCGCTGTCTGTAGCATTCTCTAGAGCCTGCTGTAATTCAGGGCTCGCCATTATCTTTTTGTAAAATTCTTCCGCTGTCATAATATCTCCATTTTATCACTTTTTACTAAATTTGCAAGCCCAAAAGCCTACAAATTCACAAAAATTTGCTATCGCTCTAGGCTTGGAGTCCAGTATTCCTGGTTGTAGATGTCGGTAAACCTATACGCAAGTTTTAGTTTTCCGCTTCCCACATCCACATTGCTGATTACGGGTTTTCCCTTTATGGTCATGGTTTCGCCCAAATAGTAGCTGTCCTGATAGGCTCCGCTGTACGAGTAATAGTCGCAAAGGAAGTCAATCTTGTCTCCGTCAGAAAGTTCTATAAGATTCTTTGCAACCGTAAGCGTTGACTTTTCTTCATAGTCTGCCTGAGCGCCTGCAATGTATCCTCTTGGATTTTCGCTGTCAAACACAAGCCACAGGTTTACCCTTGTACCGTTAAGAAGTGCTGGAACCCTGCCTGTTATGGTGTAGTGATCCCCTACTTCGGTAGTGTCAACATGGTAGTAGGCAACCGGCTGACCGTTAATTCCTATCCAAGTTCTGTCGGTTTCTGCAATTAGGTCGCCATCCGGGGTAAAGTCGTACAGGTTGTCCAGACCTAAATCAATGTAGCCTTCTCCGTCATCATAGAACATGTTTAGGTCAAGAGAATGAACCAAAGCCCACTGTTCTTCGGGAAGAGTCATTGTTGCGGAACCGTCAGAATACTCCTTCCATGCAAGATAGCTTGTGTCAAAGTGATTAAGGGCAATAAAGTCTGCCGTGTCGTTAAGAGAAAGCGCCCTGTCAGACATAAATGAAGCATTCCGTCCAGAAAGCCCCGAAATAAGACCACTGCCCGCATTGCTAAGGAATGAGCCCAAAAGTCCGCTTATAACATCTGAACTGGAAGAAGTAGCACTTGAACCTCCCAGCATTCCAAGAAGAGAGCCCACTGGAGAAGAAGAACCACCTGCTGCAACCTGACCGCTTACTTCAAGGCTTGCAAACTGTCTTATGGCAGTAGCGTAGTCATCATCCATTCCAATGTCGTCATAAGTGTCGCATATTTCGTCAACATAAGACGCCCTCTGATAAGGGAAGTAAATTGAAACTCCGTAAGCGTCTGTCATGTTTGTAGAAGTCTTGTTGTACTTAACCGCACCCTGAAGAGCCTTTGCCAAAGACTGAGCCTCGCTTGTATTTACATTTTTGCAAAGGTCAACCAAGTCAACCTGATCAATGCGTGAACTTGAGGCAAATTCCCTTGTAGTGTAACGGGCATCAGAAACTGTCTGATATTCCTTGTGGGAAATAAGATTTGAAAGAGACTTAGAGAATGAAGACAGTTCGCTAGGAACAGTGTTTGCAAATTCCGCCAAATCTATTAGAGAAAGCGTTGTCTGCTGTCCGCGACACTGCTGGGCGCACATGGCAACAAAGTCGTCAACAATGTTTTTTCCAATATCTAGAGTAGACATGGAAGTGTTTGCGCCAAATTTTGTAAGCCAGTTGGTATAGTACCAGCCAATTCCCGGCTCTGTTTCTTCGGATGCAATCATGTAGTCGGCATAGTCGTTAAGCATGAGTGCTGTTTCTGCAGTGGCCATAAGACATGCGTCAAAACCTATAAAGTCAAATTTTACTCCGCCAGCCTTAAGGGCCTTGTTAATTCCTGCAAGATTCATTGAACCGTTGCGCTGGAATTTTTCATCGTAGCCGTAGCCGCTTACAGAACCTCCACCGTGATCCCAGAAAATCAGCTCGTTGCGGTTTGCAGGATAATTTTTTGAAGCCCACTTGATGAATGAAGAAAGTGTATTGGGGTCAGTCATTGCCTTTGCGCCGTCGCTTTTTACAAGACATTCCAGTCCACCCTTTGTAACTCGGTAAATCTGATTGGTACTGTTGCTTATTGCGCTGTTCTGCCACTGGCTGCATCCGCCTGTATAGACTATGATGTTTATGTTGCCCAGATCAGCAGAAGCCATTTCCTTAAGGTCGTTTGTCGCCATGCCATACTTTGATTCCAAATCAGTTCCACACATGTAGACCATAATGGTAACGGTGTCTTTTCCGTTGCCCACAATGTTCGTCCTCTTTGCCCTTGAGCCTGATGCAACCGAAGTGTCCACCCTTGAGTAGGAAGTTGACGCTCCACCACCAGAAGATGCGGAACTAAGCATTGACTCTCCGCCTCCTGTAAGTCCGCCTAAAAGTCCGCTAATCAAAGAACCGCTTGCGCTCTGGCTTGTAGCAGAAGACGCTGAAGAAGAACCTGCATCAGAAGAAGCCCCACCCCTTCCGAAGATAAAGTAAAGGACAAGAATAATAAGAATTACAGGCAGACTGATTCCGCCGCCACGGGTAACTGCACGGCCTATTCCGCCACTAGAAGAAGAACTTCCTCCAGACTGACCACCGCTCTGTCCCGTGCGTCCCGAATATCCGTTTGAAGAACCTACCGGCCCTGTTCCAAGACCGTCACCTCTTTTGTGTACGCCAGTACTGCTGTCTGTTGTGTATTTCTCTCTACCTCGAGGTCGCTTTTGATCCATAAATGACTCCTTAGTTTTGCAACACATCATTTTATCACATTGTAAAAAAGTATTGCAAGCGTACTATTAGACATTATCCATTAAAAGTGGTATGTTATGTAGAAGGTCCTAGAATATGGAGTTTTTACGGCAGCACCAACTCAACTTCATGCTGGTTTTTATCGGCATTTGCGGCATATTAATTTTATTTACGCTCATTACAAAAATCATTTCGCCAAAAAGAAAGTTCTGTATGGTTCTTATGGAGGCCGCCGCCATGCTTCTTCTGACTGCAGACCGATTCGCTTACATATACCGAGGAGACATAAGCACCCTAGGCTTTTATATGGTAAGGATTTCAAACTTTCTTGTCTTTTCCATGTCCATTCTGTGCATTCATGCCTTCAACCTCTACCTTGGAGACCTTTTAACCCACGAAGGCAAAATGAAAAAAGTTCCAAAGGCGCTCTACATTCCTGAAATATTTTTTATGCTGGGAGAAATTCTTGTCATAGTTTCCCAGTTCAACAACATGTACTATTACTTTGACGAAATGAACCGCTACCACAGGGGGCCCTACATCATGCTAAGTTATGTTGCCCCTATGGGAAGCCTTTTCATACAGCTTTGCGTAATTATAAAAAACTTCAAGCGACTTAGCAAACTGGTAAGCATTCCCATCATCCTGTTTACTCTGCTACCGGTTGTGGCGACGGTCATACAGATTTTTTCCTACGGAATCTCGCTTACAAACCTTACCATAACAGGTCAGACCATTGTCATTTACATCTTCACGCTCGTCACCATGAACAACACCGTGGAAAAGGCAAACAAGCGCGAAATGGAAGTCTTAAAGGACGAGCAGAAAAATATCCAGCTCATGTTTGAACAGACAGCCATGGCTCTTGCAAGTGCAATAGATGCCAAAGACAAATACACTCACGGTCACTCAAGACGAGTTGCCGAATACTCAAGAAAAATTGCCGAACTTGCCGGAAAAACTCCCAAGGAATGCGAGGATGTCTACTTTGCAGGACTTTTGCACGATGTAGGAAAAATCGGAATCCCCGACCCCATAATCAACAAAGAAGGAAAACTTACTACGGAAGAATTTGCCGCTATAAAGCAGCATCCCGTTATAGGAAACCAAATTCTTTCACAGATTGCAAAGTCTCCCTACCTTAGCATTGGCGCCCACTACCACCACGAAAGATTTGATGGAAAGGGTTACCCAGAAGGGCTTAAAGGCGACGACATTCCCGAAATAGCACGCATCATTGCAGTTGCAGACAGTTACGATGCCATGACTTCAAAGCGAAGTTACCGAGAGCCAATTCCCCAGCAGAAAGTACGCGAAGAAATTGTAAAGGGCATAGAAACTCAGTTTGATCCTCAGTTTGCAAAAATAATGATTCACCTTATAGACCTAGATATAGAATACAAGATGAAGGAACAGGGCGAAATAAAGGAACTTTCTGGAAAGAACGAACTCTATTGCTCAGACTACCGCTCACAAACTTCAGAAGGAATTTTTATAAACGACACTCCCACAAGGATTACCCTTCGCTTTACCACTAACATGGAAAATGCAAGCGTAAAGCACATTCCATCCTTCATACTGTTTGATGCCTTGGACGAACGGGTACACGATGACGAAATAAAGAAAAAGGAAATGAGCTACTTTGAATACGGAGAAGTTCATTTTGACGGAAACATAAACTGCGAGGGAGCAAGAAAAATAATAACACAAACTCTGGACGAGCGTTCAAGCGATGCAGACCTCCTTAAGGAATACACTTTTGGTCTAGACTACGACATAGAAGCAGTAAGAGTTTTTGACCACGCCCTCCTTACCATAAAGAACAAATTCAAGACCATGGTTGTTACCGTTGCTCTTCCAGACAGCATCCGTTTCCTTTATCTGGCTCTTACCGGAGAACAGTGCCACATAGACAATGTTACAATCACCAAGTCTGAAAAACCAGTAGAAGAAAGTTACATTCCCCGCATTGCAGAAAGGGTAAGTTACATAAAAGACGCCCCAACAGGAGACATTCCAAATGTGCAGGTTGACGGATGGTGCGCAAGTTCCACACCTGGTATTCTTATTGATGACGAACTGGAAATCTCATTCCATGCAATGACTCTTCCAACAGCTCGTCTTGTCTGGCACTGCCCCTATGTAAGCCTCTTCCATTCAGACGACGGAATCCGTGGCGGAAAGAACTTTAAGGAATTTTCACTTCTGCGCTTTGACGGCGAAAGTTGGGAAACTGATGACAAAACAAAGACTCACATTTACGCAACCAAAAACGATCAGTTTGTAAACTGGGACACCTGGAAGGCAAAAAACAAAATAGGCATGGACTGCGTTGTATTCATCAAGCGTGACGGAAATAAAATTACAATGTATACGGAAAACAATGGAATAGAAATGCGAAGTGTTACCACAATAAAGGAACTGGAAGAAAATGGCACAGCAGTCTATGTGGCACTTACTGGCGACCAGTGCGCCCTAACAAACATAAAAGTGCATAAAAAAAACGGAAGACCTAGGACCAACAGTTTCTGACAAAACTATTTCTGCTTAGGCCTGCCGTTTACTTACTGTTTTAGTAACAGTCGGATTATTTTCCCCATGTAAGGATTAAATCGTAATTGTCTTCCCTTACTTCAAAGTACTGATTGTATTCTCCGCAAGTGGGACAGTATTCGGGAGCGACAGGACCTACAACAATGTGTCCGCAAACAAGGCATTCCCAAACTTTAACGGAACCGTTCTTAAGCTGAGCCTTTGAGTCTTCATCCTTAAGCAGTGAGCGGTAGCGTTCCTCGTGTCTTTTTTCAATTTCTGCTACAGCGCGGAATTTTTTTGCAAGGTCTGCAAATCCTTCTTCCTCAGCAGTTTTTGCAAATCCAACATACATGTCCGTCCATTCATAGTTTTCACCGTCAGCGGCATTCTTCAGGTTGGTTGCAGTGTCTGCTATTCCTTCCAATTCCTTAAGCCAGATTTTTGCATGATTCTCTTCGTTAAGGGCTGTCTTTTCAAAAATCTTTGCAATCTTTTCGTTGCCTTCTTTTTGGGCAACCTGTGCAAAATAAGTGTATTTGTTGCGAGCCTGAGATTCACCTGCAAATGCAGCCAAGAGATTCTTTTCCGTCTTTGTTCCTGAATACTTACTCATCGTAGTCTCCTAGTTATATGTTGTTGGTTAAACTATACCCTAACATTACTTTGTTGTAAATGCTATTGCGCCGTCCCATGAAACTGGAGGATTCTTAATGAACTCTTCGCAACGAGAAAGCATGAGTTTTGCAGCCTTGTCTCCCGGAGCCTCTGCAAGTGCCTGCTCAAAGTATTCCTTTGCAAGATTGAAAGTTCCCTGCTTGTACAGCTTAAAGCCTTTGCGGTAACAGTCACGATATGCTTCAGAAAATTCTTCCAGATTTCTGTCAACGGAATAAATTGGAACGGCTTTTGCCTTACCCTTTACCTTTACATCATCAAGCGGCCTAAAAATAAATTCATCTGCGTTAATGTCGTCCTTAACAGCCTGACTTACAAGAATCTTTGCGCCGTAGGTTTTTGTCAGTCCCTCAAGTCGCGAAGCAAGGTTTACATTGTCACCAATAACAGAATAGTCAGTCTTATCATCTGAACCGATTGAACCAACAATTACATCTCCGTAGTGAATTCCAATTCCTATGTCGAACTTCATTCCCTCAGGAAGAATCAAATCTTCAAGGGGAACAGAAGCAAGCGCCTCGCGCATTTCGTAAGCAGCGGCAACTGCACGACGGGCATTGTCTTCATAACTGACGGGAGCGCCAAACAGAGCCATAATTGCGTCACCAATAAATTTATCAATCGTACCGCCATGCTTTTTTATGATTGTACACATGATTGTAAAGTAGCGGTTAAGGAATGCAACGATTGTTTCAGGCTTGTTGCGTTCACTTATGTTTGTAAACGATCGTATGTCGCTAAAGAGAATTGCAACATCACGCTTTTCACCTACACCCACTTTTGTTTCCCGTTCAGCACCCTGAACAAGTTCGTCAATAATCTGCTCAGGAACAAATCGGCTAAATGCTTTTCGAATGTTGCGCTCAAACTTAAGTTTTTCCTTAAGCATGATTGCATTCTTTACAATTGCGCTGAATGTCTGTGCCGCAAAACTAAGCAGTTCAAGTTTTGCAGAAGTAAATGTTCCCGTCTTTACAACATGCAGGGTTCCCAACTGTTCACCGTCATAACTTTGGAGCAGAACACACTGATATGCCGACAGAGGAATTCCTGCAGGATGATATTCATCAAGGGTAAAGTCGCCCAAAAAACTTTCTGGCGTAACATTTATAATGTTTGAGTCTGTAAATGTCTTTTCAAAATCCGTAGCGCAAACTTTTAAAAAGTCAGATGACTCTTCCGCTGTAAAACTTGGGGAATACACCTGCCAGGCCTCAACTCCGTCTATGGTGTTTACATAAATTGCGGCAGAAGGCACTTCCAAAGTTTTTGAAACAATAGCAAGAAAATCCTTTACAACATCTTCAAGAGAATTTAAATTCTGTACCGTAGAAAAGACTTCAGAAAACAGTCCTGTGCGCACAACATCATCTTCAATGGGAACAGCAAGTTTCTTTCCCTTAAGGGCCACAAGTTTTTCTATATCCTTGTCAAACTCAGGGTTCTCTATGTGAATAAAAAGATCGGCACCACAGTTTTTTAGTGCAGTGTTTTCAAAGTCAGTCTTGCCGGTAGAAAGAAGTGCAACCGGAATCATTCTAAACTTGTTTACATTTTTTATAAGCCTTATAAGGTCAAGGGCATTTGGATTCTGAGATGCGGAATCAACAATGATTGCGTCGGGAGGAGTGTTGTAGGCGTTTACAAGAAATTTCATTCCCTTGGTTTCAAATTCTAATTCCACCTCAAGTTCAGCCTTTCTTACGCTATTTTTTATAAGAGTCTGTGTCGTCTGTGAAGATTCCAAAATTAAAATTTTATTCATGGAGCACCTCTTGTATTTTGTGGATTAGTTTTTCACGGCTAAAGTCTGACTTTCCTACGAAGCCGTTGGTCTGCTCTATAGGAGATTCTGACAGGGCGATTATGGGAACCTTTGTATAGTTTTCCATACGGCGGACATTGTCTACAAAAATCTCACCGTTCATACGGGGCATTACATCATCGCATACAATCAGGTCAAACTGCTTTCTGCGGATTTTTTCCATTGCATCTATTCCGTCTGTTGCAAGGTCAACAAGATATCCGCTTCCCGTAAGAATTGTTTCCTGAATCTGACGCGTCGTCTTTGAATCGTCAACAACAAGAATTTTGTTAACATGCTTCTTAGAGTAGGCTTCAAATTTCTTTACATCGTAACCCCTCAGCGAGCGGAACTTCTTCATTATCTCCGGCAGATAGAGGATTGGAACCATGTCGTACTTTTCGTCAAAGGCAACACCCTGCAGTGCAAGAAAATTTTCAAATGCTTCGGGCATAGGCTTTTTGATTATGGAAACAAATTTCTGCATTGACTCAACAATGATTCCTATATGCTGCTCCTGATAGTCCGCAAGAAGAATTGTGTCAAGAACATTTCCTTCTGCAACAGGCTGTCCCGGCAAAAGAGAAGACAGGGCGTAAACCGGTATTTCTTCCTTTTCTTCCTGAGTTCCTGTTTCATCTTCGCGAACATAAACCACATACTTCTGGTTCTGACGCATTACATAATCCAGAGGACTTGCACAAATAACATCAAAAATAAACTGCGACGGAACAAGATATTTTTCACCGTTTGCATAAACAAAAAACCCCTGAAGTTCCTGATGGCTTTTTAAGAAGCTGTCGTCATGCATGAGTGAAATAAACTGATCGTGAGAAAGCAGAATTGAATTCTGAAGAGTCTGCGAGTCACCCTGCAACAGTTTGTATGTATCCTTAAGGGAATGAGTGTCTCCGTCTGCAATTGCATTCTTTAAAAGCTCAATCTGATTGCTGATGATATATGTACGGGCAATCATTTCTTCCTGAGCGTTAATAATCTGTGCCATATCGGAACTTTTTATTTTAATTATCTCGTCAGTTTTCTGTTCCGCTTCCTGCTGTTTGTGGCTTAAGAAATCCCGCTTTGCCTTTTTAAGAGAGGCCTGTCTGTTAAAATCTTCCGCACTGAACATTTCTCCAGTTACGGCCTTGTCGCAGTACAGAAGATAAAGATGAATGTCTATGTCCGAAAGTTTTTCTTCTGGCTCATCGGGGTTGGGCTTTTTAAATGCGTGAGTTTCTATAAATGTACAGCACTCTTCAATTTTTACCGCAACCAGTTTTACCAAATCTGCAATGTTTTCTGTAAAGGTAATTTTTCCGTCATCACAAATTTCGTAAATGGAATAAAGCGCGCCACACAAACTTGCAACAGGAGTAAATTCTAGCAGAGCCGAATTGTTCTTGCACTTTAAAAGAGTCGCACTCACACCGCTTCTGGGCATGGGATCTTTCTTAAGGGCAAGGCAAATGTTTCTTGTTTCGTGGAGATATGTCTGTAAAATTTCCTGCGTAAGCTCTATGCCGCTTTCCATAATTTACACCCTACTCTTTTTCCTAAAGTAAAATACTTTTCCGTCAGAAATTTTTTCAAGGTTCTTTGGAAGAATTGAAAAATCTACGGAAGCCACTTCGTTCATGGACACAAAAATATAGCCACCATCGCAAAGACATTCATCAGAAATTTTCTGAAGGATTTTATGTCTCATTTCCAAATCAAAATAGATGAACACATTGCGCAGGAAAATTATATGCTGCCCAGTTGGAAAATCCTCAAGCTTAGAAAGGTTTATCCGCCTGCATGTAATCTTTTCCTTTACTCTGTCAGTAAATTCTATGGAGCCGTTTTCCTTTTTGTACGGAGCAAGAAGATTCTGAAACAAGGCACCGTCAACACTCTTAAGGGACTTCTTTGTGTACTTGCCGCTTTCGCACTGCTTTAAAACCGCAGAATTAATGTCGCTTGCAATGCATTCTGTTTTTATGCCCATTGAAGAGGCAAGAAGAAGCAGTGAATAAATTTCTTCGCCTGAAGAAGAAGCCGCACTCCATATTTTTACGGGACTGACTCCTGTACGCATGATTTCAGGAAGAACTTTTTCTTTAAGCAGAACAAACTGAAGTTCCTCGCGGAAGAAGTATGTTTCGTTTACAGTCGTGCTGTTTATAAGAAGTTCCCTTTCCAAAACATCAGAAAGTAGGAGGTTGTAATATGCGGAACTGTTTATGCCAAGTTCTTCAATTCTCTTTTCAAGAAAATTCTTTATGCCGGACTTATGGCTGTCACGAGGAATTATTCCGGAAGAGTCTTTTATAAACTGGATTATCCTGTCAAATTCAAAATCGTCCATTCGCACACTCCGTCACTTAACCATTCACAAGCATAAGAATATGTTCGGGAATTTTATTGCGCGGCAAAACTGACTTTGCAGCATCCAGCTCTATTGCTGCGGCAGGCATACCAAACACGGCACATGTCGTTCTGTCTTCGACAATGGTGTAGCCTCCGTTATCAACTATTTCCTTGCAGCCTTCCGCACCGTCACGGCCCATTCCTGTAAGCAAAACGGCAAGGCACTGCTCTCTGTAATGATGTGCAGCAGAACGGAATGTCTTATTTACAGCAGGACGCAAAAATCTTTCTGGCGGTTCGTCAGAAATTTTAAGCATGGGACGACCGTCACTCTTTACAAAATCAATCAGCAGATGTTTTTCTGCTGGGGCCATATACACATGTCCTGGCTTGGGAATGTCTCCATCTGTAGCAAGATGCATGGGCGTATTGGGACAGACTGAATTAAACCAGTCCACCATTTTTTTGTCCGCACCAACATCTATATGCTGAACATACAGTATGGGAAGGGGGAAATTTCTTCCAAGCCCCGTAAGGACATCTTCTACAGCCTTTGGTCCTCCAGTAGAGGCTCCTATGCACAGAACCTTAAAGTCAAACCTGTGCTTTTCTCCTAAAGAAGAATCTTCTCCATCAGGATTTGAAGAGGCGTGCTTGGGATGAATGTCGTTCTTTTCAAGTGCATTCTTCAAATCCGTTACAAAAAAAGAAAAAGAGTTTGAACTGTAGGAGGCAAACTGTGGCTTTTTTTCAAAAAGAATTGCACCTGCTTCTATTGCGGCAGTTCTACATGAACAGTCCTCATAATAAATTGCAACAGGGATTCCCATTTCTCCCGAAAGGATTTTTGTAGCCTCCACTCCGTTAAGTTCAGGCATGTCGTAATCAGAAACAACTACATCTACGACATTTTCCTTGCAGAAGTCAACGGCTTTTCTTCCGTTTGAAACTGATGCGACAACATCAAAAAATTCAGAACCAGAAAAAACTTTTTCCAGTATGCCGCGAGAAATTGCAGAGTCATCAACAATAAGCAGTCTGTATTTGGGCGCCGAAATCATTTAGCTACCCCCGAAAGGTCTTTACGCATTTTTTCTTCTATCCTGTCTGCGTCAAAGAAATAGATAAACTCCTGCCTGTATTTTACCCGGTCTTCAAAAATGTCTTCCTTTTCAGGCTCAAAGAAAAGCTCAATGTTTGACACATGGATGCAAAACTGGTCGTCATCCCTCTTAAGGACAATGAATGTAAGTCCGTCTATTTCGGGAAACAGTTCTTCATCCATGACGAGTACATTTACCGCCGTGTAGGGATTACCGTGAACATTTAAAATGCCCTCAATATAATCAGGAACAAACGGCAGTTTGCGAACCTTTTGTGCGTGAACAATCTGCTTTATGAGCGAGCCCCTTAACGCATAACGGTAATTGTTTATGCTAAAGATAAGGAAAGACTCTTCTGTAAGGACGGTGGCTTCTTCCATCAGTTATTTTCCCTTCTTTGCCTTTGCCTTTGCCTTCTCTTCATTCATTTCTTCCTCTGAAGATTTTACGGTATTGTTCAACTCCTCAGACATCTTTCTGATGTGTTCGGAAGAAGAAGAAATGTTGTCTGTTGCAACTGCAAAGTTTTCTACACCGGCAGAAATCTGCTTTAAGGCAATAAGAATCTGCTCGGAAGAATTTGACTGCTGCTGAATTATGTCGGTAATGTCGCCAGCACTGCTTGCTGTAATTTCGGCAGAGTCCTTTATACTTGCAAAGCGCTCTCCAAGCGATTTTGCATTTTCGTAACCAGCATTGATTTTTTCTGTTCCGCTTTCGGAAGCAAGAATAAGGCTGTCTGAAGAATGCTGAATTTCTGTAATCTTTTCCTTGATTTCCTTTGTACCGTCAATAATGCCGTCACTAAGGCGTCGGATTTCGTTTGCAACAATCCTAAAGCTCTTTCCTGCTTCACCAGCACTACTTGCTTCAAGTTCCGCGTTAAATGCTATGATTTTTGCCTGGTCTGCAACATTGTTAATAAGGGTAACGATGTCCCAGATGCTTTCAATTTTGTCACTCAGAACCTTCATGCCGTCAATGGTCTGCTGGTTGGCGTCAAAAATTGCATGCAGTTGGTTTACATTCTCTTCGATTGATGCAACACCGTCCGCAACATCGGAGCTTGTTTTTTCGGCAACATGAGAAACATCCCGTATCTTTGAAGCAATGCTTTCTGAAAGTGCGTTGGAGTCTTCCATTGTGGCAACAATCTCTTTAACAGCCGCACTCTGGTCTTGGCTAGTGGCGGCATTTTCTTTTGCAGCAACAACAAGAGTCTGCGTTTCTTCAAAGAGTTTGGCACCAAGTTCCTGCTCACCCTTTCGCATTTTCTGAATGGTACGAATATTCATTACTGAACAGAAGATGCTGAATATGACGAGGGCAATTTCAAATATGATAATTATGTTTGCAAGAGTGCCCTTAAAATCCTGTACTGAACCTTCGGCAACAATAAACCATGGAGCAGGTCCAACTTTTGTAATGGCATAGTATTTTTTGGAGTTAACAAGAGTTCTTGTGGTACCGTCAAGCCACTCAGCCTTAGAGCCAGGAAAATCGGATACTGTAAAATAATTTACATTCATGATTTTAGACTGGTCTTCGCTGGTCATGTACAGTCCGTTGTCCGTTATTACTTCCATTGTGGCAGTTTTTGAGATTTTTATTTCCCTTAGGAGAGCAACCAAATCATCAAGAATCATGTCGCATCCGACTACGCCCTTTATTTTTCCGTTTGTATCTGTTACCGCCTGAGAAATGGTTACTGCAATTTTATTTGTCTGAACATCTACATAAGGTGAAGAAAATTGAACTTCGCCTTTATTGGCAACGGCATTTTTATACCATTCTCGGGTAGCGGGGTCAAATCCGCTTGAAGGCATCCAGCCACTGCTTTCTATAAAGTATCCATTGCCTCTTTCCCAATTTTCTACTGTAGTATAATAAATTGATGAAGCTGTTCCCAAGTTTTCCGCAAATTTTTCCACGAGAAACTGAATTACTTCTTTGTCATCGGTTATGGAAACAATGTTCGTAAAGTTTTCAACATTTATCATAACCGGAGACATTTTTTCCAGCATGTTTGCACTTACACGCTCTACAGACTTTGTAAGTTCCGCATCCATGTAGTACTTAAGGATTTTATCAGACACATTATAGAAGAAAGTACAGGCAACAATTGTTACCGTTAAAAGTGGTGCAAGACTTCCCCAGAAAAGTCTGCTGGCTTTCTTTCTCGTTGACATGTTTTTCATCTTGTCTTTTGCCATTTGACGCTCCACATCTTTAAAAAGATTTCATCGGTAGATTATCGGCACTTCTGCCGAATTTTTATACTATTTATTTTTTAAGTTGTTTAAATAATCTTGTATTTGAGCATGAAATTCAGTATCATAGGGCATTAGTAAAAAGGGGGCATCTTATGATGACTGGCAGGCATATTATTGAGCCGGGGGATTTGTCGGTTGCAGAAATTGACGAGATTTGTCATGTTGCAGAGCAGATTATTGTAGACCCTGTTTCTTTTCAGGATGTGTGTCGCGGGAAAATTCTTGCGACACTTTTTTTTGAGCCGAGCACGCGCACAAGGTTAAGTTTTGAGGCCGCCATGCTACATTTGGGCGGTACTGTAGAAGGCTTTGCAGATGCAAGCTACACTTCTAGCACAAAGGGCGAAACTCTAGCAGACACAATCCGCGTAGTAAGTTCATATGTAGACATTATTGCAATGCGCTCTCCAAAAGAAGGTGCGGCACTTCTTGCGTCAAAATACAGCGCCTGTCCTGTTATAAACGCTGGTGACGGAGGTCATTACCATCCCACGCAAACACTTACAGACCTTCTTACCATACGGGCCTTACAGGGTGGATTTGAAGGACACACAGTTGGCTTCTGCGGAGACCTTAAGTTTGGAAGAACCGTTCACTCCCTTGCAAAGGCAATGAGCCGCTATCCAAACAACAAATTCGTCTTCATTAGCCCGGAAGAACTTCGCGTTCCCGAATACATTACCAAGGATATTCTGGACCCAGCAGGAATTCAGTACACTACAGCCGAACGCCTTGAAGAAGTTATAGGCGACCTAGACATTCTGTACATGACCCGCGTTCAAAAGGAAAGGTTCTTTAACGAACAGGATTACATCCGCCTTAAGGACAGCTACATTCTTGACAGCGAAAAGATGAAGCTTGCACGCAAAGAAATGATTGTACTGCATCCTCTGCCCCGCGTAAACGAAATTGCACCAGAAGTAGACAACGACCCTCGCGCCGCCTACTTTAAGCAGGTTAAGTATGGAATGTATGCCCGAATGGCACTGATTGCAAAACTTACCGGATGCCTTTAATGGACGACCTTAAAACTGGAGGAAAAAATGCTTAATGTAGAAGAAATAAAAAACGGTTTGGTAATAGACCACATACGGGCAGGAAGCGGATGGAAGGTTTTCCAGTGGCTTGGACTTCATACGGGAAAATACAGTTGCGCCCTTATTGTAAACGCTGCATCAAATAAAAGCGGAAAAAAGGACATTATCAAAATAGACAACATCATAAACATTGACTACAGCGTACTTGGCTTTATAGACCCGAACATTACCGTCAATGTAATTCAGAATTCAAAAATCGTAAGAAAGATAAACATGTCCCTGCCCGAAAAAATTGAAGGAGTAATCCGTTGCAAGAACCCCCGTTGCATTACGATTACGGAGCGCTATGTAAAACAAGAGTTCCGCCTTGTAGACAGGGCAAAGGCAGAATACCAGTGCATGTACTGCGATGCAAAATACACTGGCGGTGCCGATGCATTTGAACTTGAAACAACAGAATCTTAGGAAGGATAAAATGAAAGACCTGCTTTTAATTTATAACGCCCGTCTTGTGGATAAAAACATTGATGTAAAAAACGGAGCCGTCCTTATTAAAGGAAAAGAAATTGCCGGATTCCCAGAAAAGGAAACTGTCAGAAGAATGCTAGAAGACAGGGACATTGCCAGCTTCGATGCAGGGGGACTTACTCTCATGCCCTCCTTCATAGACATGCACGCCCACTTTAGGGATCCTGGTCAGACTCAAAAGGAAGACATTGAAAGCGGAGTTCACGCTGCGGCCGCTGGAGGATTCGGAACATGCGTCCTTATGCCAAACACAATGCCAGTGGTATCTTCTGCAAAAGACGCTTTGGGCAACAATAAAAAGGCAGAAAAACTTTCACTTGCACAGGTAATACAGAGCGTAAGCATTACAAAAAATTTTGACGGTCAGACATTAAGTCATCTTGCAAACATAAACAGAAAGGATATCCCCCTCATTACCGAAGATGGAAAAGAAGTTGCAGACTCTTCCGTTATGCTTAACGCAATGAAAATTGCCGCAAAGAAAAACATAATCGTAAGCTGCCACTGCGAAGATCCTGCCCTCGCAATAGAAGCCAGACCACTTAGAAAAAAAGCTCTCCAACTTCTGCGTTCAAACAAGGGACATCCCCTTGCGGCACAAAAAAAAGAAGCCTCAGACTTGCTTGCTCAGGCTAACGCACTGCTTGCCACTGCGGAAGATGTCGCCACATTCCGCAACATACGCCTTGCACAGGATGCAAAGTGCCACCTTCACCTTTGCCATGTAAGTACGGCCGCCTGCATAGACGCACTGCGAAAGGCTAAGGAAAAAGGAATAAATGTTACAGCAGAAGTTACGCCCCACCACATTACTCTTACAGGAGACAGAGGAGACAACCGCTTTCAGATTGTGAACCCTCCGTTAAGAAACGAAAACGACAGACAGGCTCTAATAAAAGCCCTTAAGGACGGAACTGTTTCTTGTATTGCAACAGACCACGCTCCCCACACTGCCGCCGACAAGGCATCAGGTTCTCCGGGATTCAGCGGACTGGAAACGGCATTTGCTTCATGCTACACCACGCTCTGCATGCAGAACGGATTTTCGCTTAGGGAACTTTCTGCCCTTATGTCTGCAAACCCGGCGGAACTTCTGGGACTTACAAAACAGGGACTTCTTGCCGACGGTTACGAAGCCAATCTTGTTCTTGTTAATACAGAAAAGACATGGACTGTACGGGGCGATGAATTTGCAAGCCGGGGAAAATACACTCCCTTGGAAGGAAAAAAACTTACTGGATTTGTTGAGGCAACTGTCTTTAGGGGCAAGGTTGTGTTTCAGGCTATATAGGCTGACTGGGGGCAAGGCAATTCATGCTGCTGCTTCTGGTTTTTCCCATAATGTCGTAGCACAAAAAGTCGCCGTTTTCAGTCTGAACCGAACAGAACTCTTTTTCCAAATAGCCTCGCTTTAAATAGATGTGCTTGGCTGGGAAAGAAGCGTCCAGAATAACATCTTCGTATGATTCAAAAATTTTTTGTTCGGCAAAGTCCAAGAGAAATTTTCCCAAGCCCTTGTGCTGGCATTCAGGCAGAACAAAAAGGCGTAGAATGTGATTTTCTTTTACAGTTACAGTTGCCACAGGTTTAAAAGCCTAATAAAATATAGAGAATTGTCGAAGAAAAGACGGGATTTTTCGG
>CALCRU010000005.1 GCA_937894335.1 uncultured Treponema sp.
CCGCACTCTTACCCAAAGAGACTTCCTGTCAGCACACAGCGCCCCTGTAAGCATATAATGCCCCCAGTCAGCAGCTAGCGCCAATGTAAGCATATAATGCCAACTGTAAGCATAAAATGCCCCCTGTCAGCAAATAATGCCCACCGTCAGCAAATAATGCCCACCGTCAGCCTGTAGTGCCCCGGTCAGCAAATAATGCTAACTGTCATCACACGGCACCCCCAGTCAGCTAGCGTTTTTATCGGTTTTGAAAACAATATTATATGTTCTTATTGTAGATAGATTTTCTATTCCATCAACCAGATTTCTTTTATTATCTATTTTATTAAATGTCATAGCAGTGTGCCATCAACCTACTGTGAAGTTTATTTTACATTCATGACAAAAACACCGTCCCAGTTCTTTGGAGGAGGGTTGTTCTTGAAGTGCTGTATACGGTCAAGAAAGACAATGGAAGGCATGTCCTGATACTTTTCGCTACAAAGATGGAACATTTCTTCGGCCTTGTCCCAGTTCTTTTTTCTGTAGGCGTCAAGTCCCTTTTCAAACAGATCTTTTATTTCAAACAGTTTGTCTACAGCTGCCGCCTTGGTTTGGAGAATTTCGTATATGCGGACAGGTTCATTTTTTCCCTTAACTTTTATAAAGTCAAGTTCTCGGCATACAAAACTGTCCTTAAGTTTTTCAAAAACAGCTTCTGTAATTATAGACTTTGATCCGTAAGCCTTGTTTGCACCTTCAAGTCGGGCCGCAAGATTTACCGTATCTCCTATGGAAGTAAAGTCCATTCTGTTTCTTGCACCCACTGAACCAAAAACAACTTTTCCGGTGTTTATCCCAATGCCCATGGAAATGTAGTCGCTGCCGTCTGTAAGTGCCTGCTGCTGCTGAGCCCTCATTGCCGCCCTTATTTCCATTGCAGCCTTGCATGCATTGTATTCCTTTTTAGGTCCTGCAAAAAAGGCCATCATTTCATCACCGACAAATTTGTCTACATCTCCGCCGTTGTTTAAAATGATTTCAGTTTCTATGTCAAGGTAGTGATTTAAAATTTCCACAACTTCCTTTGGAGGCTTGCCTTCGCACAGTGTGGTAAATCCACGGATGTCTGTAAAAAGAAAGCACAGTTCTCGGCTGGTTGTAGTCTTTTTGTTTTCCTTTTCCGCCGCCTGCAGGGTTGAAAAAGAAATGTATGGAATTATTCCGCGAATTATGTTGACCATGTTTTTTATTTCTTTAGACAGGTCTTTTGTTTCATCCCTAGTTTTGATTGAATCAATGAAAGTAAGCTGGTCAGCCGAAATTTTAGAATTGCCGTCAAGAATTTCTTCCAGAGTGTTTGAAGTTTTTCTTACATTTGTCTTCAGATACAGAAGCGGATTTGTAATGAAATCTGCAATCAGAAGTGAAAGGATGATTGAAACATACAGGAACATTACCGCCATTGTGTAAACGAAAATCTGAACATGAAAGTAAGAGCGCATTAAAATTTCAGTCTGATAAGTTACAATTGAAAATCCCACCAGCTTGTAGCCTGCCTTGCGCGTAAAGTAAACCGGATAAATATATTTGCAGTAGGAACCGCTTATAACTGGCTGCTTTTTATATGTACCGTTCTGGAACAGTGCAAACCATTCCTTGGCCTTTTCGCTGGAAACAGATTTTTCTTCTTCGGGAATTTCTTTTACTTTTCCTGTCGCTGTAGTATAGGAAAATACATCGTATGTAGGCCATTCAATTTCATCTATCTTAACTTCTGTTTCTGAATCTGAACCAAGAAGTATAACTTTGTCTCCAGTCTTCTGGTAGATTATGTTTCCCGGTGCGCTAGATGTAATTATGTCTATGCGTTCAAAGGGACAGTCTGCATAACTGTTTGATTCCTTCTGCTGTGTAAAGTAGGGTGCAATTTTTTCGTACTTGCCGTCTGCAGAATCGTAAATGGTTGCAGTCTGTTCAGCCTGAGAGCGTCCCACATCGCTTACGGCCTCGGTAAACATTTTTTTATAGCTGCGTAAAATCAGCATGGTAAAGGCCACCATAATTATTGCAATTACGGTGATAATTGTGAGTGTAAGTTTTGTCTTTATGGAATTCTTTGTCTTTTGCTTTGATTCCGCCTGAATTTTTTTGTATTCGGCAAATTCTGGATTCATGCTTCTTAGGGAAAGAATTCCCACAATGGACATGGCCGCATGGGAAAGAAATGCAAATCCAAATACTGCATACACGGTAACTGGCAGGGTAAGGAACCAACGCGTGCAGTTTGCAAAAAGCACTATGCATGTTATGGAACAGAAAAGGTAAACCGTAAGACTGATGTATGTAAGCAGGTAAAGAATGACATTTACGCTTCCCTTTATGAACAGCATGATTAAAAGAAATAGGGCCGTAAAGGGGAGCAGGTAAATCATAAAGTAGACAAAATGAAGTGCGCTTCCCTGAATTGCTTCTGCTTGGGTAAAGGGCAACATGTAAGGATAAATTAGGCTGGCAGTGCTTTCTGCATCACCTAGACTTATGCTCTGCATTCCCATGGGCAGAATGAATAGGGCTACAAGAACTGCGGCAGTAAAAATCCTGCAGAAGAAAAAGAAAAATTTTTTTGAATTGAACTTTACCCTTAATGAAGTCTTTGATTTTTTTTGCTTGGACACTTTTGAACTCCTGCATTCATTGTATAGCAAAAAGACGAAAACTTCTAGACTTGCACATAGTAATTTAATCTGATAAAATACAGCCACTATGACTTTGTACGAAGATTTAAAATGGCGCGGGCTTATCAAAGATATTGCTGGCGAAGAAAGTGATTTACAGCAGCTGCTGGACGGAAGTCCTTTTTCTTTTTACTGGGGAACAGACCCTACGGCAGACAGCCTTCATCTTGGACACTATTCCTCTTTGTGCATGGCAAAGCGTCTTGCAAATGCAGGACATCATCCCGTGCTTTTGTGCGGAGGTGCAACAGGAAGAATTGGCGACCCTCGTCCCACTGCAGAGCGCGAGATAATCAGCGAGGAAAAGGTAAACGCAAACATTAGCGGAATTCGCAGTCAAATAAAAAATCTTGTACCTACCGCAGAATTGGTAGACAACTACGACTGGCTTAAGGACTACACCTTTCTTAACTTTCTTAGGGACATTGGCAAGTACATCAATGTAAACTACATGCTGGACAAGGACATTATCCGCCGCCGCCTTGAAAACGGAATTACATTTGCGGAATTTTCATACATGCTTTTGCAAGGCTACGATTTTGTTCATCTTTTTCAGGAAAAGAACTGCCTTATGCAGGTTGCAGGAAGCGACCAGTGGGGAAACATTACCACAGGTGTAGACCTTATTCGCAAGATGCTTAACAAAACCGCCTATGCATTTACAATGCCCCTCATTCTTGATCCTAGCGGAAAAAAATTCGGAAAGAGCGAGGGTAACGCACTCTGGCTTGACAAGACAAAGACCAGCCCCTATCAAATTTATCAGTATCTTTACAACTCTGACGACTCCAAAGTGTTGGAATACCTTAAGGTGTTTACATTCCTTCCCAAAGAGCAGATTGAAGAAATTTACCGTCAGCAGTTAGCTTCACCCGAAACTCGCATTGCCCAGAAGACTTTGGCTTACGAAGTTGTTAAGGACATTCACGGTGCCGAAGAGGCTGATAAGGCAGTAAGCGGAGCAAAGGCTGCCTTTAGCGGAGAAGGAAACAAGAGCGACATGCCCACTGTTGAACTGGAAAAGTCTGCCATAGAAAATGGAATTGGCGCCATAGATTTGTTCTTTAATGCAAAACTGTCTGCAACAAAAAGTGATGCAAGGCGACTTATAGAGCAGGGGGGGGCTTCCATAAACGGTAAGCCTGTCTCAAATGTAAAGGTCATGCTTTCTACTGCTGACTTGGACAAGGACGGTGAGCTTGTTCTTAAGGCTGGTAAGAAAAAGTTCTGCAGGATTATTTTTTCTTAAATAGAGATGCAACAGATTCTGCAATCCGTTTGAAGAATGCGACTATTGCATTCCATATGCGCATGAAGATTGACGGGTTGCGGAGCCTTTCCAACCGATGGTAGCCGTCAAGAAGTTCGTCATCGGTAAATTCCTTTCGCAGATTGTTTTCTTCAATTTCCATCTCAAGTTGTTTTACTGCGTCAACATTATCTACAATGTTGGCGTTTATCTTTGTCCAGCCCAGGGCCTTTGCAGACTGAAGACGGCGTTCTCCTGCAATTAGTTCGTATTTTGAATTTAGGGTAATGGGATTCATGAGTCCGTAGGTTCGCAGACTGTCCTTTAGTGGTTCAAGGTCTCCCAAATCCTGTCGTACTCGCTTCTTTATTTTTATGTCGCTGATGTTAACAAGCATGATTTTCTCTCCTTAGTCAAAGAGCCAGTTTCCGCTGGGCTCGTCTTCTTCTTCCCAATCGTCCTCTTCTTCTTCTGTTTTGTTAAGTTCGGTAGAAGGAATCTTACTGTTAAGGAAGCTTAGGTCTGGCATTTGGATTGGGTCATCGTCAAGCTGGAATGAACCTCCCGAAAGAGTGTTGCCGTGACGCAGTGCCACTGTTGCCGCTGTTGCAAATCCTCCCGACTGGTGTCTCTGGCAGGTTTCTGTTGGGGCAGTGCCCGGCAAATAGTAAGCGGTATGCAGATGGCTTCTTCCGCAGGCTTCTGTCCAAAGTTGTCCCGTAACTGTGCAGACATCAAGTTTTGTAACTGTTTCTGGCATAGCAGGGAACGACTTGTAGGATTTTCCTTCGTTTGCCACATGCATAAAGTCTCCCCATGCAACGCCTGCAAGAGTTGAACCTGTAATCTGAAGTCCCAAAGACTGACCCGGTGTGTCAAAGCCGAACCAGAATGCGGCGGTGTAGTAGGGTGTAAATCCTACCGTCCATGCGTCTGCCCAGTTCTGTGTGGTTCCTGTCTTACCGGCAGAAGGCATTATGAAGGAGTCACCGTTCATGTTTGTAAAGCGGAATTTGTTACCCTTGCCCTTGTCTTTCTTTATGGTGTATCGGGTTGAGTCAAATCCTGAGCCGTATAAAAGGGTTCCCGACTGAACAGTTTCTGTAAGCATTTGGGTCATTATGAATGCCGTTTCTTCGCTTATAAGCTGAATAGCGTCACCCTTTGCTCTCTGTTCGTCTCTAAGTTCCTTTTCCAAATCTCGAACTACATTTCCGTTTTTGTCTTCTATGCTAAGGATTGCAATGGGTGTAACTTCTTTTCCTGCATTGGGGAAGGTGGCAAAGGCCTTTGCAAGTTCTATTGGGCGCACGGAACAGACCCCCAGTCCCAAAGTAAAGCTTCTTACAAATCCCCTTGACTGCAGGTCGCTCTGGTCTATTCCCAAAAGAAGGGATGCCCTGTTTATGGCGGCGTCAAATCCTATTCCCTCAAGAACCTGAATTGACGGAACATTCATGGAGTGGGCAAGGGCGTACCATACCTGAACATCTCCTTCCCATTCTCCCTTGAAGTTCTGGGGAATGTAGGGTGTACCGTCTTCCTTTATGAATACTCGGGGAGTGTCGCTTATGATTGTGGTCATCGTGTATTTTTGACTGTCAATTGCAGCGGAGTAGTAAAGTGGCTTGAATGTGGAACCTGGCTGCAGAGTTGACTGTACTGCACGAATGAACTGATTTTCAGAATCGTATTGAGAACCGCCTACTAGGGCGTCTATGTATCCTGTGGAATTTTCAAGGGCAATCATTGTTCCTTCGATGGTTGTCTTTTTTGCCCTCTGCTTTATAAGTGCGTTACCCCGTGAGACTACGCTTGTCTTTAGGGTTTCCATTCCCATCATCATTGACATTACATCGATTATGGGGTTTATGTCGCTAGTGTAGGAACTCATTGCAAGGGATTCCGTGCGCTGCTCGCTTACCTTAAGGCTTGGCAGGTTGAACACCAGACTTATAAGTTCTGACATGGAAATGTATGTCTTAAAGGCGTTGTTCTGTCGTGAAGAAATCTGGGACTGGTATGTTCTGTTTGCATAGGCTATGTAGTCCTGCATTATTTCTTCCGCTGCCTTCTGGTGGGACAGATTAAGAGATGTGTTTACGGTGTAGCCACTTGTGTTTATGTCTTCTGAGCCGTAGATTATTTCTACCAGTTGACGGCGCACATATTCGCTGAACCAGGGAGCCTGATCGTCCCTCATTTCGTATGCAGAAGTTCCTGTACGGGTGTAGTCAAAGTTTGCCCAGTAGTCGTCAAAACTTTCATCCGCCTCTTCCCGTGTAAGGTAGCCTGCATCCACCATGGCCTGAAGAACATTTTGCTGTCTTGGCAGGGCCGCATTGGGGTGCTCGAAGGGATTAAATGCCGCCGGGTTTGAAAGCTGAACTACAAGAATTGCCGCTTCCGCCGGAGTAATTTCCTGTGCCGAATGACCAAAGTAGTATTTGCTTGCCGCACTTACACCGTAGGTTCCACCGCCAAAGTAAATCTTGTTAAGATAGAGTTCCAGAATCTGATCCTTTGAGTAGCGCCTTTCCATCTGGATTGCCCACCAAAGTTCCTTTAACTTTCGCGATACCGAATAGTCTGTACGGTCGCAGTAGAGGGTTCCTGCAATCTGCTGGGTAAGGGTAGAGCCACCTCCCAGTTCCTTGTGGATTATTTTTCCTACAAGGGCACGCATTATGGACTTTACTGTGTAGCCGTGGTGGCTGTAGAAAACTCTGTCTTCCCTAGAAATGAGTGCGTCTATCATGTGCTGAGGAAGGTCTCCCAAGGCTATGATTTCGCGCTTTTCGTCACTGGCAAATTCTGTTATAAGTTCTCCGTTTACATCAAGGAGTTTTGTGGGGAGGGAAATTTCAAAGTCTGTAAAGTTTTCGGTGTTGCGAGTGTTGACCGTTACGGCAAGGCCCTTACCCAAAAGCGCGCCAAAAATGATGGCGTTAAACAGGAGCAGGGCAAATAAGATAAATGGCCACACATGTTTTTTTTCCATGCATATATTGTAGAGAAAAGGTTTGCATGTGTCAAGAACGGCAAAAAAAAGGCCGGCGTGTTGCCGGCCATGCCCATCAGGCAGCCGGGCGCCAATGGGTGGGAGGGGATAAAATTGAACGCCCGACACTTATATTATCGGAAGCAATGCCCAAATCTTGAGCTGTTTTTACTCTGATTCTGATATTTCTGCGTCTATGCTTACGGCCACAGTGTAGCTTCTTCCGTTTACAGCCGAAACCTGCTTTACCACTTCGTAATCGCCTATGACGAATTTGACCATATGATCTCCCTGCTGTACCGGATAAGGTTCTTTTGGATTTGCAACTTCCTGTCCGTCTATGAAAACCGTGGCACTGTCGGGGGATGCAATAAGGATTTGGGGCGTTATGTCTCTAAACCTTATGCTAAGGTCTGTTGTTGCTCCCTGAGTTATGTTTATTGTGCGAACTTCGTTTCTGTAACTGTCGCTTACAAGGCTTACAGTGTGGGTTCCCGTGTCCAAAAGCATGTCGGAACCAGAGACACTTTTTCCGTCTATGAACAGGGTGTAGGCCTCGCTTTCTTTTCCGTCGGGAGATTCAGTGTTAAGGACAAAGCGCCCCTTATCTATGAGGAGGGGACGCACCGTTATTTCAAAGGGTTTTTGGGGAATGTCGTCACTGGCCCCCTTCATGGCAAGTTGCATTCTGAAAAAAATCTGTTCCTCATCAACTGTAAGATCTAGTGGTAAATATTCAGAATAAGAATCCCTTTTTATGGTGTTTGGATTTACTAGAGGAATTTGAATTGTCTTTCTTAGGGAAATTCCGTATGTGCCAGTATGAATGCGAGTTCCCTTGTAGTCGATTTTCTTTTCTGTAGGACGGGGAGAAATGTCCTTGTAGATGGACCAAGCAACACTGTCCCTCCATTCCACTACAACTTGGGGAACCTTTATAGAAATTTCTATGCCCTGAATGAATGTTTTGTCTTCTGGCAGAATGATTGAAACGGCGTCGTTGCAGTATGCAGTTGCAGTTTCGCTTTTTCCCGGTTCCGAGGGGAGCGTAATGAGGATTGTTTTGTGAACCCTAAAGTTTTCTGCCGCTACTGCACTAAATGCACAAAGCAGTACAAAAACCATGAGAGTAAGACGCTTTGCATTCATTCTAAGCAGTCAGTATAGTATAAAATGCCTGTTTTTGCAAGATGAGGACGGCCTCTATTGGGGAAGGTTTGGTATGTATTCGTAAGGGTCTACGGAAGAGCCGTTCTGCCTTAGCTCAAAGTGCAGATGGGGACCTGTTGTTGCGCCTGTAAGTCCCACACAGCCAATTCTGTCGCCAGAGCGCACAGTGTCGTCCTTTTTTACATACACTTCGTCTAGGTGGGCATATACGCTGGTTATTCCACCGTCATGCCTAATTGTTATGCAGTTTCCGTATACGGCATCGTTCTTTAAAACCTGGGTTACTGTTCCGCCCTTGCATGCAAAGACTGTGGTTCCCCGGGGGGCGGCCATGTCTATTCCGTTGTGGAATTTCCATGCTCCAGAGATGGGACTTACCCTATAGCCAAAACTTGAGGTAAGGACGCTCTTTTCCAGAGGGAGGCGGAAGTTCGTGTCAAGAAAAAAAGCCCTTTCAGTTCCAGAAAACCTTTCGCCAAGCAGCACATAAAATTTTCTTCCCCCAAATGTGATGATGGGGGTGCCTTCTGTAACGGATGAGGCGTGCTGCTTCTGCATTATTATTTCTATTGTTGATTCTGGTGCAAGGGGAACAAACAGGGCCTGAAATGTGGGTAGAACAAGTGTCCTGCCTGTAAGGTCTTCGTTCATTGCCGCAATTCCGTTGGCGCTGGCTATGGTGTCGTACAGGAGGGAGCATCGTGCGGAAAGTTCCAGAAGATTGTCGTCTTTAGAAGCATCGTATGTGTAAAAGAAAAAAGTCTGACTCTTACCTTGGGCCACTGCCATGTTGTTCAACATGATGTCCTGTTGGTACTGCTTGAACACATTGTCTCTAGAAGCAAGTTCTGGAATTTTTGGAGCAGCCACCTGACAGAAGGCTGAGGAATAAAAAAGGACCGTTGCTGTCATCAGTAGGATTTTAAAAAATCGCTTAGGGGTCACTTTTGGAATCCGAAGGAAGCAAGTCCGTATGCAAGTAGGGTAAGAGGCACTGTAACCAAAGCCCCAATCCGCCTTCCCGTGTACAGGAAGAAAAGGCAGAGAAAAACGCCTGCAAGGAGGCAGAGTATTTTTACCATTTTTCTAAGAAAGGGAAAAAGACCCACTTTCTTTTCTTTTGAAACTATGAGGAAAATTAAAAGTAGGGCAAAGATACAGACTACTGCAATGGAATAGGATTTGGGAAAAGCCGTAGCCCACTTCCACAGGGGAAAAACTATTATAGCTCCAAGAATAAAGCAACAGAGGGTCAAAAGCAGGACCGTGCCAATTGTGGAAAATAATTTTTTGTAGCCTTTTGCAATTGAAGAAAGCATTTGTAAGCCCTAAAAAAAGGGGCAACCCCTTACCTAGTAAAAGGCTACCCTTTTCCTTATTCAGATATAGCTCCAACAGGGCATACTGATGCACAGCTTCCGCAACTGACGCATTTGTCTTCTGCAACAACGCGTTTTCCGTCTGCCTCGCTGATTGCCTCTGATGGACATTCGCTTTCGCAAGCACCGCAGTTAATGCATTCATCTGATACTTTGTAAGCCATTTTTCACCTCGCTTAAGTTGTCTACGCTAAGTATAACACCCAAAGGCTTAAAAGGTAAAGCAAAAATTTACAAAATCTCTAAAAATTAGCCTATGCTAACTGTCGAGCTTTGCTGCAAATTTTATACTATCAGGTTGCCACTGGATTTTTTCCTGACGCTGTGCTAGATTTTTAAAAGAGGTAACTGTTATGACTACTGCCCAGAAAAAAGCCGCCACAATGATTGACCAGACTCTGCTTTCTCCCTCCGCCACAGAAGAAGAGGTAAGGGCCTTTTGCATCGAAGCAAAAAAATACGGATTTGCTTCTGTTTGCCTTAATCCTGTGCATTTAAAGACAGCTAGAAGTCTGCTTTTAGGTTCAAAGACTAAGCTTTGTACGGTAATAGATTTTCCTTTGGGAGCAGGTGGAACAGCCGCAAAAACCTATGGTGTTTCTTCGGCCATTGCAGGGGGTGCTGATGAAGTTGATGTCGTTATGGACCTTTCCCTTGCTAAAGCTCACAAGTGGCGCCAGCTTAGGACTCAGCTTACACACATAATAAAAACAGTTAGACGGTGTGAATCAAACTGCGCACTTGCGAAAGAAAAGCCTCCTGTGGTTACAAAACTCATCCTAGAAACATGCCTCCTTACCGATGAAGAAATAGTTCAGGCCTGTATCGAATGTAAAAGTGCTGGCTTTGATTTTGTAAAGACTTCTACTGGATTTTCAAAAAAGGGCGCCACTGCACATGCTGTTTCCCTTATGCGAAAGACTGTGGGAAGCGAAATGGGGGTAAAGGCTTCTGGCGGAATAAGAACTGCAGAGGATTTTAACGAAATGGTGGAAGCTGGTGCCTCCCGCATAGGAACTTCCCATGGAAAGGAAATAGTAGACGCCCTGTAAATTGTGCCTTACTTTGCAAACCAGAACATTCTGTTGTCTTGAAGTTCGTAGGAGACAAGACCCCTGTTGTTCATGCTAGAAAGAAAAGACCTTAGCGTACTTCCAATAAGCAGAAACTGTCCCAAACCAAGGTTTATTTCTGCATAGTCGGCAACCCTCTTTAAAAGTTCTTCCATGCTAAGTTTTTCTCTAAGGATTTTTAAAATTAGGGTTTCCGTTTCAAGTGTTACCATCTTGTTTATTTCTGCAAGTTCGTGAATAGTGTCTTTTGTGTGCACTGAGCCGTGGGAGGGAACATAGTAAGTTGCAGTTGTGTTTTCTATAATGCCAACAGACTCCCTAAAGAGGGCCGGGTCAGTCATGAAGGGAATCCAATACTTCTTTAGCATTTCAAGACCAAAAATCGCATCCCCTAGAAAAAATACAGACTTGGAATCTTCGCTGTCTGTTACAAGAAGTCCTGCTTCGTCGTCATAGTGTCCGGGTAGGGCTATGGTCTTTATGCCTACGGATTCAAATGCTGTCTGTTCTTCGTCAAGAAATCTTGTTACCCGGGAAGCTTCCGCCTTGTAAAAGGGGGTAAGTAGCCTGTTAAAAGGTTTTGCGCCCCAGATTAGCGAACTTTGCATTTCGGGGTATTCAATGGATTTTTGGGCAGCCCTTGTGGACCAAATTTCTGCTCCCGTTACCCTTGAAATAAATGCGTTTCCTCCGCAGTGGTCAGCATGGGAATGGGTATTAAGCACTGCCGCAACTTCTTTTTGGGGAAAGAGGTGCTCCACTGCATTAAGTATGTCTTCCCCGGCATCTTCACTGTCGCCCGAATCGATGAGGTAGATTTTATTTCCTGACTCAATTACGCCTATGTTTGTACTGTAATGAAGAAGTCCCACATGCAGGCTGAGCCGTTCGTAATCGTCTTTTGTGATTGACATATCGCGCCAAGAAAAAGCGGCACCCGTAAGCGAGTGCCGCACTGCATGCTAGAACTTTGCCGCAGAAATGGATGTTACCGTGTAGTCGTGAGACTTTTCGTTGATTGTAAAGTGAAGGTTGTCTCCAACTTTTGCATCAAGAAGATTGTCTCCCAAAGGTGACAGGTAAGAAATTATTCCTGCATCAGGATTTGATTCCCAAGGTCCAAGAATGGTGTATGTAACATCAGTGTTTGCATTGTTGTCGTGAAGGACGACCGTAGTGCCAAATTGAACCAGAGTTCCAGAAATTGTTGTGGGGTCAAAGATGACGGCACGGGAAAGTTCTTCCTTAAGCTGCTTGAGCTGATGGTTCTTGATAGCCTGCTTTTCCTTTGCAGCAGAGTATTCCGCGTTTTCTTTAAGGTCTCCCTTGGCGCGAGCTTCTGAAACTTCCTCTGCAATTTGGGGAAGCTCAACCTTTTCAATCTGCTCGGCTTCGGCGCGTTTCTTTTCAAGCATGTCTCCAGTAACAAGAAGACCCTTGGGTGCCTCCTGCTTTGTTTCCGCCTCCTTGAACTTGAAGTCGGGGTACTTGGAAAGAATTCCGTTTCTAAGCTTAGACTTGTAGGAAGCGTCAAGGTTTGTTACATCGTTAATCATGGTGTACAGGCGCTCTATTGTTGCGATGTCGTTTTCAAGCATGTAGTTGAGCACCAGGTTTTCCTTTTCTCCGCTGGTGGTTTTTGCATTAAAGAGCAGAGTAGTGGCTTCCTTAATTACCTTCTTGTTGTTTACCGTGTTTACATGATTGTCTATTTCGCGGTAGCAGAGCGAGATTATGTTTACCAGAGTTGCAATCTGCTTTTCAAAGCTGATGTTTGCGGCCTTGAACCAGTCTTCGCTACGGCTTTCCCTAAAGAAGAAGAGTACGGCCTCTCTGTTGTTGCGGTAGTCCGAGAAACTGTCCTGCACCATCTTTTGAACCTTGTCTGCCTTTCCTGCAAGAAGAAGTTCGTTAATCAGTTCCTGCCTAAGTACAGTGGGGAAGAGCCTTATGTATTCTCCGTCCCAAGAGGGAAGGTTTCTAACATTCTGAATGAAGTCTTTTTTAAGTGATGTGTTCTTTGTATCTTCCAGTTCACCATACATTACGCAGGGATCGTCAATGTCGGAATAAAGCTGGGCAAAGGTAAAGTTGTCTGGAACCTCTACGCTGCTGGGAAGCATTTTTGCAAGATGCTGTACCACAAGGTAAGAGGCAACGGTTTCCTTTGTTGCGGAAGAGGCTGACTTTACGAAACTTGCAAAGTATCCCACCATGCCAGCAAAAGGTTCGTCGTTCTTGTCTGTGGAATCGTTTGTGGCATAGCGCATGATGATGTCTATCTTGTCAAAGAAGCGTTTTTCTGCCTTAAACTCGTTGGAAAGCCTTTCTTCCTCGGAAGCAGGAGTATCGCGCACGATATAGAGGTTTATGTCTGAAGGATCAACTCCAAACTTGGGGTTTTTGGCAAGTTCGTTCTTTGCTTTTGCGTGCCAACTTGTCCATTCGCCAGGGGTAAGGATTCTCTTTACTTCCTTAATTCCCTTTTTCTTGTCTTCGGGAGTGTCGACAAGTTCAGCCTTGATTCTCTTTTCGTCGCATTTTCCCTCAAAACTGCGGATTATGGTTTCAAGCGCCCATGCTGGTTCAGACTTTACTTTCTTTGCCAGTTCCTCGCGCTTCATGGTCTTTTTAAGTACCCAAATGTGGTTGGCAGAAAGGGGTGTAAGGGCACTGACAGCCATCTTAAGGCTCATTTCGTGAATACCACCCTTCTTTCCAAAGTTAATGGTGAGGGTATCGCCCTGAACCTTGCGGATTATGCCAACTCCCCATGTGCGGTGGTGTACGAAACTGCCAGTATCAAAGGCAATGTGCTTTTCAAAGTCGCTGATAGCCTCAAATACATTGCGGAAGCTCTTGTCAAGGTTTGAGTCGCGGATGTGGTCTTCCAGCCTTGGGTTGTCGGCATATTTTTCTTTAAAGCATTCCACCAGTTCTTTTCGGGCCTCGCTGTCCTTGTTGTCAATTTCAAGAACGGTTTTGAGAATGCTGATTGCAGTGTCCCACTTGGCGGTGTTCTTGTAGTATCTGTAAAGGTCTTTGAGTAGGTCCGCAGACTTTGTGTCTCCTACGGCCTTGGAAATCTTCTTCTGAGAAGTCATGAAGAAGTCTGTCTGTTCTGGAATGAGAGAGACAAGTTTTGTCCATACTTCCCTTATTGCGGTGTAGTTTTTTGAAGGAATGTAGCGTTGGAGAGCCTTCTTGTAGTAGCTTATGGCGCGCTCAGTGTTGCCCTGAGATTCTGCTCTGTCTGCAAGGGTTCTGGCAATGTCAGCTTCTTCCAGATCCACCTTTACGATTTTTTCGTAGGTTTCCCACAGACGATCGTCGTTCTGAGCCTTGTAGTAGTCGGCCTGCTTTCTAAGGGCAAATTTGTTTTGGGGGTCAGAATCAAGAATGGTGTTGCAGAGGATTTCTACTAGCTGCTCCTTGTGGTTCTTTTCAAAGATGTCGATTATGGAAACAAGGTTGCTGTTGTCGATTGAGCCCTTGCGCAGTGCAATCATACCCGAAAGGTAGAGAGCTCCTATGCTGTCCTTGTTGTGGGAAAGCTGTTCGTCACAGATTTCTTTGATTTTTTCCTCGCAGTCAAGGCTTCTTGCTTTTTCCAGGATTGACTCCAGTTCCTGCAGATTGTTTTTTGTGTAGCTGCTGATTGCGGCCCTTGTCCATGTTTCCTGTTTCAGCATTTCCTGAACTGAATTCACAAGCTCTTCAGACATAATGTTCTCCTTATTTCTTTTCCCTATCCTACATATTGTTTATGAATGTCCGCATCAAGAAGTTTTATCTTGAGGAGGATTTCGTTTATCTTTGAAAGGCTGTCTTTTGTGGCCGAGTAATAGTCTATGAGCCAGAAGTAAAGGTTCATAAGTCTCGGCTTTATAAGTGCCTCATCGTTTGCAGGATCCTTGCGTTCGTTTTCTCTTGCAAAGATTTCCTGCTTAAGCCGTCCCAGTTCCTGTGCCCTGAGTTCTCGCTTTTTGTCCAGCACATGGATTATTACTCCGTAGACCGGTATCCATTCCTGCAGGGCAGTTCCAGCATAGCCTTCCTTTTTGACATACTGGATTACCGTCTGAATAAGTGGCGAGTCCAGATAGTCAAGGTTTACTTTTCTTGCGTCTACAAAAAAAGCCTCCCTGAACAGAAGCTTTGCCTTTACGGTTTCGCCGCAGAGGTCGTAGCAGTCGGCCAGTTCTGCAATTAGGGGTGCCGAAAGTTCCTTAAGGGAGCATGCCTCAGCAAGACAGTCCAAAGCCTTTTCGTAGGAGCCCAACCTCTTGTAGCACAACCCCCTTTTTCGGCAGAGTTCTGCATGCAGTTCTTCGTTGCGTCCGTCGCTTGCATTCTGATAGCTTTCCAGAGCAAGGGAAAAAACACCCTTCTTAAAGGCATACAGGGTCTTTTCGCTGGGGGCTTCCTCGTGGTCTATGATGACCTGATACTGCTTCCATCGGTTTACAAGGGATTCTCCGTATTCATAACTGTCAAGAGTTCCCCGGTCTTCCATGCAGGGTTCCCAGAATTTGCAGCTTTTTATGGCAAACACAAGGTCGGCATTGTCTAAGTCACTTGTAATAGCGTCTTCCATAAGTGCCCGTGCCTTAGAAGGCTCGGCCTGTGCTATCAGGGAATGTGCCTGTGCCAATGCAGAATCTGAATGAATGCCCATGATGTTTACAGTATTGCAGAAATAAACATTTTAGTCAATGCGATTTTAGTACAAAAGGGGGTAAACTTATACAAGGTTTATGCATTTTTTGTCAAGAGGTGTTTCGCCTCTATGCAAAAATTTTCCCAAAGCCCTTGTCGCTGTCGTACAGGCTCTTGTTTATGCAGACACTTTCTGAACCCTTTACAGAATGACGGATTTAAGGTATTATGGAAGAATGACAACACCAATACTGTCTCCGTCCCTGCTTTCCTCTGACTTTTCCGACCTGAAGGGGGCACTGGACCTAATAGAAAAAGCTGGAGGTAAGGCCGTTCACATAGATGTTATGGACGGACATTTTGTTCCCCCCATAACATACGGTCAGCCCGTAATAAAAAGCATCCGCTCAAAATCCTCTCTGCCTTTTGATGTTCACCTTATGATAGAAAATCCCGAGTCTCAGGTTAAATCCTTTGCAGACTCTGGTGCCGACTGGATAACATTCCACTACGAGGCAACCGCTCACTCTGACCTGTGTGTGCAGAAAATCCATCAGAAAGGAAAAAAGGCTGGAATTTCTATCTGTCCTTCTACACCAGTTTCTTCTCTTTCCTGCCTGCTTCCCATCCTAGACATTGTTCTTGTTATGACTGTAAATCCTGGTTGGGGAGGTCAGAGCCTTATTCCCTACTGCGTAGACAAGGTTCGTGAACTTGTGGCCCTTCGTAAGAAATTGGGGGCATCGTTTCTTATTTCTGTTGACGGCGGAGTAAACGCTTCTACACTGCCGCAGGTTCTTTCTGCCGGTGCAGATGTGGTTGTCTCAGGTTCATCATTCTTTAAAGGAGAGCTGAAATGGGAGTTCTGAAAAAGACTGCTGTACTTTGTCTTGGGCTTTGGGGATTTTCTTCCCTTGCCTTTTCCAGTGGAGTCGTAACTGCAACAGCGCTTTCTGTTTCGGGAAAAAGCGCATATGTTCAGGCTCTTGCTTCTTACCGGGAAGGAGACTGGGTAAGTGCAATCTCTTTTCTTAGGCGGGCGGTTTCTGACGAATCTACCTCAACCGATGACACTTGGTTCATGCTTATAAACAGCGAAATGTATGCCCAAAGCTACAGGTCTGCGTTGGAAGACTGCAACACCTTCCTGTCACGATTTGAAGAAAGTCCCCTTGCTTCTTATGTTCAGTATCAGAAGGGAAGGGCACTGCATTTTACGGGGCGCAATGATGATGCTGTTATAGTGCTTAGCGACTTCTGCCATCAGAATGTGGGACACGCCCTTTATGCTTCAGCCCTTTACTGGATTGCGGAATGTTTTTTTGAAGACTATAGTTTTGACACCGCACGCTCCCTGTACGAAAGGGTTGTTTCCGAATTCCCCGATGATGAAAAGGTGGGAGACTCTCAGTTCAAGCTTAGCCTTATAAGCCAGAGAGAAAGGGAAGAAAAACTTCTTTACCTTCTTAAGATGACAGGAGAAGAATCCCTTAGCGCAAGGGAAGAATACGAAAAGCAGTTGCGCCAGTACCAGACCGAAGATGTTCAGACCCTTCGCCGTGAACTGAATACAGCAAGCGAAAGAATTGCGGAACTTGAGGAAGAACTGAGCAATGCAAACAGGGCCGTCTCTGCCAGCGCATCTCCGTCAGAAAATGCGGAACAGACTCAGGTTTCTGCACCTTCTTCCGTAGCGGACACTGATGGGGATTCAGCAGACAAAAACCGCTCCCTTGCCGAACTTAAAGAAAAGGCCGACTTAGTTGAACGCCTTCTTCTTCAAAGCCTTATAAACGAAAGTTCTTCTGGAGGGGCAGAATGAAAAAACTTTTTATATCAGCACTGGTAATTGCCTGTCTTTTTGGTGCCGCATCCTGCAGGAGTGCTTCAGGTGCAACGGACGCCCTTAGTGCAAGCGAAAAAAAGGAACGAAAGGAAGCAGCCGCTTTTGCAGCAAAACAGAAAACTGACCCCTACACGGGTTGGGCCTATGTTCCCCAAAAAAAGGTTGATATTTCAAATGGTCTGGTAAGGCTGGTGCTTAACGGCAGCACGGGAACTTTCTGCGTTTATGCAAAGCACGATGGTAGTGCCGATGTTCCTGTTCTTTCTACGGTAGACTCTTCCGTCTCTACATTTTTTTCGGTAAAGATTGGCCGGCAGATTTACAAACTTAGCAAGGAGGGGGGGGCAAAGTGTGAAGCTCGCCTTACGCCTTACGGAGCCCAAATGGCTTATACTGTGGGAACCAAGGCTTATGTTGTAGTTGACTTTAGCTTTCTGCCTTCTTCTGCAGACTCTCCCTTGGTGGACATGGTTAGGGTAAGTGTCTACTGCATAAACATAGGACGCACTCTTCAGACCTTTGGAGTAAAGGGAGTATTTGACACCTATCTTGGCGAAACTACAAGGACTCACTTTTCAACTTCAAACATTTCTACCCTTAATTCTGAAACGGCATTCAACAACATGGAAACCGCCCTTTGGATCCGCTCGCGAAACGAAAATACGGCGGTTCAGTTTCTTCTTCACGGAAGAGAAATTACGGAACCTGAAATAGTAATCCTTTCAAACAAGGACAACCTTTCTTCCTCCGCATGGATTCCTTCTGTGCAGGAAAACAGGAGTTTTTCTTCTGTGCTTTCGTTTGAAAATTCTGCAGTAGGGGTAAACTGGCCTTCCGTATATCTGGATCCAATGAAGTCAGACATAATTACATTCTACATGTCTCTTTCTTCTGACGGAACCGCTCCTGCTGGTAAGGAATTCTTAAGGGAACTTGCTCAAGGACGCACTGCACTGTGGAACAGACACAGTGCCAATCCCCTTCCTGACCAACTTGCAGAAGACAGTGAAGAATCATCTTCTGGTGTAGCATCTTCTTCAAATGCAACATCTACATCTGCTTCTTTGGACGACGACGGACTTTCCTTGTACGGAGGTTCCTCTTACGAAGAGCCAGTAAAGGTTCCCTCTTCTACAATGGAAAAGCCTGAATCTTCCAAGACTAAGGAAACTAACCAGTCAAAGGCTGACCCTCAACTTGATCCAGAATATATTCAGTCCCTTATAGACCGCATAGACGAACTTTCACAAAATCCCTCCCTTGCCAAACCGGGCGAGATTGAAAGCCTTAACAAGGAACTGGATCAGATTCTTACAAAGTTAAGGAGCCGCCTCTAAATGGCAAGAGCCGCCCTTGATGTCGCCCACAGTCTTCTAAAACGCCGCAAGTTTTACAAGGTTCTCCTTGTACTGGAACCTAACGAGGAAATTTACAGGGACAACTTTGACTACTACCTTACTCTGGGCATTGCCTGTCTTTATTTGGGTGATGTGGGTAACGCTCGCAAGTACTTTGGTAACGCAAGAGAAATAAAACTTACTGACATTTCTCTTCTTCTGGGGCAGGCCGCAATTTTTCTGCGCAGAGGGGAAACTGGTCGTGCCGTTCAGTATTACCTTGAAGTGCTAGATTTGGATCCCTCCAATAGTGTTGCCGAAAAGGCAATGGAGTTTATAAAGAAGAATGCTCAAACCGACGAAATAAGCAAGTGGGTGGACAGTGGCAAAATAGAAGCATTTTATCCGCCTTTGGGAGTGAATCCTGATGTAGTCCGTAACGGAGTTCTTGCGGGGCTTTTGCTTGGGGCAGTCCTTTCTGTCTGTCTTATATTCATTCCCCAGAGAAACAGAAAAATCAGCATGGTGGGTCCCCGTGCAAACCTTACCAACCTAGAACTTTCTTCTGATGAGACCAAGCATGCTCAGGAAGAGGACTTAAGCGGAACAGTAGCCTACTATCTTCTAGACAATGCCGCAATAGTAAAGAGCTATGAGGACGCTCGCATTTATTTTCAGGACTGGAGGGACAACGCCTGTCAGGTTGAAATAAACCGCCTGCTTAACAGCAACGCATCCCTTGCCATAAAGCAAAAGGCCAACATTTTAAAGACCTATCTTTCGCCGCCAACATTCGACTCTCTTTTGGACAACTACACTTATGCCCAAGTTGCGGAAGACCCAAGGCTTTATCTTGACTGCTATGTGGCTTGGTCAGGACGGATTGCAAATGCGGAAAGTTATGCCGGTGGTGCGTGGGGTGCAGACCTTCTTGTGGGTTACGAGACTATGCAGACAGTAGAGGGCAGGGTAAGGCTCTTTTTTGCTCCTGCTCCCCAGCCTTCAATAGACACTACAAAAGCTGTCCGTGTGCTAGGAAAAGTTACCATGCAGGGAAACGAAATTGTAATTGAGGGACGAAGCGTTTATCAGCCTATGGACGGAATCAGCGTAAAAAACTAGATTTTTTTTACTTTTGAAAAAAAATATATGAATTTTGACTGTTTTGCGACTATTTGGTGGTAAAAAGTGAAATTCGACGCCTATATTAAGTATGGGAGGTACGAAAGGTGGCGAAAATGACAGAAGAAAAACTTCCGGTTGACATGTCGGAAAAACTCAAGGCTCTGGAGGCGGCTCGTCTTCAGATTGAAAAGCAATTTGGTACTGGCTCACTTATGAAGCTGGGAACCAAGACGGACATGACCAGTGTGGATGTAATTCCCTCTGGCTCAATACTTCTGGATGAGGCGTTGGGTGTAGGCGGATATCCTCGTGGGCGTATTATAGAAATGTACGGTCCTGAAAGTTCTGGTAAGACCACGCTTGCTCTGCATGCCATTGCCGAGGCGCAGAAACTTGGAGGCATTGCGGCCTTTATTGATGCGGAACATGCCCTTGACCCGATTTACGCAAAGAATCTTGGCGTAAACATTGACGAACTTTGGGTAAGCCAGCCAGACACTGGAGAACAGGCTCTTGAAATTTGCGAGAATCTGGTACGCAGCGGCGCTGTGGACATTATTGTAATTGACTCTGTTGCTGCCCTTACCCCTCAGAAAGAAATTGAGGGCGAAATGGGAGACAGCGTAATGGGTGTTCAGGCTCGCCTTATGAGTCAGGCTCTTCGCAAACTGACTGCTATTGTGGGTAAGAGTAAGTGTACCATTGTGTTCATCAATCAGATCCGCATGAAGATTGGTGTTATGTTTGGTAACCCCGAGACAACAACTGGTGGCAACGCCCTTAAATTCTATTCATCAGTGCGCCTTGAAATCCGCAGAATAGAAACCATTGACGGCAAGGGTGACGATGATGCCATTGGAAACCGTGTTCGCGTAAAGGTTGTAAAAAACAAGGTTGCCCCTCCATTCCGCAAGGTGGAACTGGATGTTTACTTTGGAAAGGGTGTGTCTGCAGCCGCTTCTCTTCTTGACAGCGCAGTAAAGCACGGCCTTATTGACAAAAGAGGTGCATGGTATACCAGAGGCGACGAAAAAGTGGGGCAGGGTAAGGAAAATGCCGTTGCCTTTATCGAAAACAATCCCGACTACCGCATTGAACTGGAGCATACCCTCCGCGAAAAGATTTTCCCCGGCATGGTTCTTCGTACAAAAGAGGGTGAGGTTGTAACAGAAGAGCAGATTCTTGCATACGAAAAGGAAATGCGTGCAAAGGGTGTGGGAACTGGAAACCTTAAGACAGATGCTTCTGACATGGTTCCTCCTGCAAAGACTGCAAGCCCGACTGCTGGGGAGGCATCTGCAGTTGATTCTAAGGCTACTGCAAAAAAGGCTCCTAGCGCAGGTGCAAAGACAGCATCTCTTGCCAAGGCGGCCGCAAGCGGTAAGCCTGTACCGGAGGAACTCTTCTAGACAATGGAAACAGTTACGCTTGGTCTTGGTGCAAACAGCTCCTATAACGCCTATCCGCCAGAAGAAACCCTGCTTCAAGCAGTGCGAGCCCTTAAAGACATTCTGTCAGACATGAAGCTTTCTTCGGTGTACAGGACGGGTGCCATGTACTATACTGACCAAGCGGACTTTTTTAATCTTGTCGTAAGGGGGCAGTGTGCCTTAAGCGCGCAGGAACTGCTTTCCGCCGTTAATGCAATAGAAAATCGCTTTGGAAGGAACAGGGCGCAGGAAATCCGCAATGGACCCCGCACTCTTGACATAGATATAGAACTGTACGGAGACCGGGTGATTCACCAGCGGAATCTGATTGTGCCTCACGAACGGATGCTGGAAAGGGCATTTGTTTTGGTTCCTTTAGTGGAGATTTTAAGAAATTCTGCCGATAATGAAAGAAGCGGATTGTCTTTATATCAGTCGTGTCTTGAACGGGAAGCCGTACGCAGACAGAAAATAGAAAAATTTCTTGATGCGTCGGAGTTTCAGAAACGGCTGGAGCAATCGGCTTAGGGAACGCAGGTTTCTTTATATTTTGCAAAGATGGGGAAAATATGGAATACGCGCAGGAAACGGAAGTTAAACCGTCGGGAGTTTCACGCAAATTTACAGCCGGTCAGTTTGAAGGTCCTCTGGACTTACTGTGGAGTCTTATCCGGGAAAGCAAGATAAACATTTACGACATTCCCATTGCCGACATAACGGAGCAGTTTTTGGACTACCTTGATTATGCCGCCGACACAGACCTGCAGGATTTGAGCGAATTTTACAGCATGGCCGCAAAACTTGTTTACATAAAGAGCCGCATGCTTCTCCCTGTAGAAGTTGCCTACGATGACGATGAAAGCATGGAAGATCCACGCACTGAACTTGTAGAGCAGCTTATTGAATATCAGAAGTTTAAGAAACTTGCCGAGCTTATGGAAGAGCAGGAAGAGCAGAGCGAGTGGAGTTTTGAACGCAAAAAAATAGAAAGAATCCTTCCCTTTGAAAATGACGAGACCATGTGGGAAAAAATGGACACTTGGCAGCTTCTTCAGGATATGCAGAAAATTTTCCGCAACCTGACTAATGTCAATCCAGACCAGAAGATTCTTGACATGAACGAAGATATTACTCCTCCCGAAAAAATCGCCCTTATGAACGAACTGCTTGACAAAAAAGGCGAATGCATGTTTACTGACCTGATTACTCGTAAAGGCAACGAACTTGATGTAATCTGCGCCTTTATGGCAATACTTGAAGCCGTCAAGATGAAGATGGCTGACATATATCAGAACAGGATGTTTGGAGACATTAAGATATGCAAGAAGAAGACGGCAGCGTAAAAGAAGCGGAAGAAGAAAAGACTCAGAATGTTGGGCAGACCGAGCAGGTTCCTACCTCAGAACAGGATGATTCTTCCCAACTGAAGGCTTCTGAAGAAGAACAGGCTGGCGACACTGATGCTTCTGATGCTGAAGAAGAGGAAGCCCTTTCCAAACGCAGGAGCGGTTTGAATCTTGACAACGAAACCGCTCTTTTGGAAACAGTGCTTTTCCTTGAAAGCGAGCCTCAGAGCGTTGCAGTCCTTTCAAAGATTTCTCAACTTTCGGAAGAGGTTGTTTCTGAATGCATTTCCCGTCTTAAGGACAAGTATGCAAATGCAGACTCTGGTATAGAACTTTCGCAGATTATTGGCGGATGGCTCCTTACTCCAAAAAAGGAATACTTTGACCTTGTAAAGGAACGCTACGGAAAGAAAAACGAAGGCCGTCTGAGCAAGGCTGCAATCGAAACTCTTTCTATAATAGCATACAGTCAGCCCATTACTCGCGCAGAAATAGAAAGCATAAGGCATGTAAACGCCGACAACATGATGCGCATTCTGCTGGACAGAAAATTCATTAAGGAAGTGGGAAAGAAAGATGTTCCCGGTAAGCCCGTTCTGTACGGTACTACAAAAGAGTTCCTTGAATTCTTCCACTTGCAGAGTATAGCCGACCTGCCCCAGTTGGACGAAAAGGAAAGCGAGAGGTTCACCCTTGCCCGATAACACTCCTTCTCAGAAAACCGAATGGCGGCTTCAGCATTACATGGCCTTGTGTGCAGTTGCAAGCCGCCGTGCATCAGAAGAAATTATTGCCCAAGGCAGGGTATGTGTAAACGGCGTTACGATTACCACACCTGGAACAAAGGTAACAAAAAACGATACTGTTACCGTAGACGGAAAGCCCATTACTCCTGAAGAAAGCATGCGCTATGTACTCCTTAACAAGCCTAAGGGATATGTGTGCACTCTTTCTGACGACAGGGGACGGCCCATTGCAGCGGACATCCTAAAGAAAGCCTACAGCGAAAGACTTTACAATGTGGGCAGGCTTGACATGTTTTCTTCTGGGCTGATTATTTTTACAAACGACGGTTCCTTTGCGGCAACTCTTTCCCATCCTTCTGCAGAACTTGAAAAAGAATATATTGTTGACACGAGCACGAATCTTCCTAGAAGCCTTTGCGACGATTTTAAAAAAGGTGTCCGTGTGGACGGAGTGTTTTACAAGTGCCGTGATGCAGAAGAACTTAACGCTCGCCGCATGAGGATTGTTCTTATTGAAGGAAAAAACCGCGAAATCCGCAGGGTGTTCCAGTCCTACGATGTGGGAATAAGGCGCCTTGTGCGAGTAAGGATTGGAAGTGTGGGTATGGGCAGTCTGGAAGAAGGACAGTTTAGAGACCTTACTTCTGCAGAAGTAAATTCACTTCTTAGAATTGCAAAACTGAAGGATTACTAGCGCCACTCAAACAGAGTGTTTTGTATAAACAGGAGACTATATGGTAATAGCTATAGACGGTCCAGCTGGAACTGGTAAGAGTACTGTCGCACATAAAGTTGCGGAAGACTTAGGACTTACATTTTTGAACAGCGGAAGTTTTTATCGCGCCCTTGCACTTGCCCTTTCTAGAAATGGCATTTCTTTGGACAATGAAGAGCGTGTCATGGATTTTGTAAGAAAGCAAAAACTTGACTATGTAAACGCCCGACTTATTTTAAACGGAGAGGATGTGGACGACCTTCTTCATTCAGATTCCGTTGATGCTATTGTTTCCCAAGTGTCTGCCATTGTTCCCCTTCGGCATTTTGTAAACGACCGAATGAGGCAGATTGTAAAAAGCCTGAACATAATCTGCGAAGGACGGGACATGACTACAGTGGTGTTTCCCAATGCGGACTATAAGTTCTACCTTGACGCAAGCATAGATGTGCAGGCAAAGCGGCGGTTTGACCAAGGAGTAAGCAATTTAAGTCTAGAAGAAATAAAACAGGCCATTATTGAGCGAGACCGGATGGATAAAAATAAGGCGGAAGGTTCTTTAAAAAAAGCACCGGATGCAGTATATATTGACACATCGGACTTGACCATAATGCAAGTTTGTGAAATAATAAAGAACAAAACTAACTTTAAAGGGTCTATTATGGAAAAGAAGGAAGTGGAAGAGAATGGTGCCCAGGGCTCCGACAGCATTTACACACAATTAGAAGCGTCTATTAGCAAAATGGAGCCGGTAGAGAACGGTCACAATGTACAGGGAACCGTTGTAGCAGTAACTGAAGACACCGTCTTCGTCGATGTAGGATGCAAGTCTGAAGGAAAGATTCCTCTTGCAGAATTCCGTGGCGAAACACCGTCTGTTGGTCAGGAAATTACAGTATTCCTAATCAATCAGTTCGGAAAGAACGGGCCTGAGGTTTCTAAACTTCGCGCAGACGAAAAGCGTCTTTGGGAAGAATTTAAAACTGCTTTCGATGAAAAGAAACCTGTTGAGGGAATCATTACATCCCTTACAAAGGGCGGATATATGGTTGACCTTGGTGGCGGAATTAATGCCTTCCTCCCCATCAGTCAGTCTGACAGCCAAAAGGTTGAAAAGGAAGACAAACTCATTGGACTTAAGGGTAAGTTCTATGTAGAGCGCCTTTATTCCAACGGAAAGCGCAATGTTGTGGTTAACCGCCGCAAGTACCTTGAAGAGCAGATTAACACCAACCGCGACAAGTTCTTTGCAGAGGTAAAAATCGGCGACACTGTAAAGGGTACGGTAAAGAGCTTTACTAGTTTTGGTGCATTTATCGATTTGGGCGGCTTTGACGGACTGCTCCACATTAACGACATGAGCTGGGGTCATGTTACCCGTCCCAAGGATTTTGTAAAGAAGGGTCAGGAAATAGAACTTAAGGTAATCCGCCTTGATCCCGATGGAAAGAGAATTAACCTTTCACTCAAGCACTTCTCTGAAGATCCCTGGGTTCATTTTGAAGAAAAGTATCATGTTAACGACATCGTTAAGGGCAAGGTTACAAAGCTTACCGACTTTGGCGCATTCATCGAACTTGAAGAAGGTATTGAAGGTCTTGCTCACATTAGCGAGTTCTCTTGGACAAAGAAAATCAACAAGCCTTCAGACATGGTTAAAGAGGGTGACGAAGTTGAGTGCATGGTCCTGGGTTACGATATTCAGGCTGGACGCGTTTCACTTGGTCTTAAGCAGGTTTCTGCAAATCCTTGGGACACAATTGTTGAAAAGTATCCCGAGGAAACACGCCTTACTGGTAAGGTTGTTAAAATCACCAACACAGGTGCCTTTGTTGAACTTGAGGAAGGCATTGACGCATTCCTTGCCGCAGAAGACTTGTCATGGACAAAGAAGGTTAAGCATCCCGGAAGCGAACTTAAGGTAGATCAGTCTGTTGATGTTATTGTTACAGAGTGCGATCCCGAAAATCACCGCATCCGCGTAGGAATCAAGCAGCTTACAGACAACCCATGGAAGGCATTCGCCGCTGAATATAAGGCAGGTGGAACTCTCGAAGGAGAAGTTACTTCCATTACCGACTTTGGCATTTTCGTAAAGGCTCCCAACGGAATTGAAGGTCTTGTAAACAAGGCAAATGTTTCTGAAGACCGCGACACTCCTTTTGAGGAAGCCGTTAAGAAATACAATGTTGGCGACAAAATCAATGTCTATGTTGTTTCTGTTGATGTGGAAAAAGAGAAGGTTGCCTTCTCCGTTAAGGAATACAAGAAGGCTCGCGAGCGTGCGGAAATCTCCCAGTACATGTCAAGCTCAAATGACGACAGCGCTTATACAATAGGCGACAGCCTTAAAGACACAGGCGACAAATAATGCTTTCTGCAGGGAGTGATGCATTACACAAAAATCCGCTCCCTCAAGGCATTCGCTCTGTTCAAGCCGGCGTACTTCATGCCCACACTCTGATTGCATCTTTTCTGCGGTCGGCATGTGTGGCCGGAAACTGTGCGTCGGCTGTTTTTTTACTGCACAATCCCGACACAAGTCCCTTCATTCTTTCTGTTCTAGACGAAAAAAAAAGGCTTTCGTTTAAGAGTGTTTCCCTTGAACCAAAAAGTATAGCATACTCTGCATTTACAAAAAGATGTTCCGTTTCTTCTTCCTGCATACAGACTGATTCCAACATGCGCATTCCCAAGACCCTTGCAGCGGTTCCCGTTCTTGACGGCGGCATAATGTGGGGTGTGCTTGAACTTTTTAATTCTCACGAACCTGACGGATTTAATCCTCACAGAATTGAAGTTTTGGAAAACTTTGCCTCGGACTTTGCCTTTTGCCTTTCTCAGTGCTACGAAAGTGGCGGACTGGATTTTTTTCCCTTTGTAAGCAGGGACGCAATTTCTAAAGACCTTCTTTCTGTTATGGACTCTCTTTCCCAAGGGTCGTCTCCTGTTCTAATTTTAGGAGAGGAGGGTACAGGAAGGGCTTTCCTTGCTCGTTACCTTCATGCCCAAAGCCCTGCCTGCGTGCTGCCCTTTGTAAGCGTCCAGTGCAAAACCATGGGACAGTCCGACTCTGATGTGGCTGTTCTTCTTGATGCGGCCGTAAAGGAAAGCGAAGGTGGATTTTTATTTTTTGATGAGGTTGCGGAACTTTCGCAGAAGAATCAAGAAGCCCTCCTTTCCTTCATGCAGAATGGCTCTTACTCCTGGCGCATTGCATCATCTTCCTCTAGAGAAATGGAGGCGGCGGTTGAAGACGGAAGTTTTATTCCTGAACTTTACCACAGGCTTTCGGTAATGCCAGTAAATGTTCCGCCCCTAAGACAGAGACCAAAGGATGTGCTGGACTTTGCAGAGCGTTTTCTTCGTTCACAGAATAGGGCTTTAGGAAAGTCAATAAAGGGATTTTCTTCTCAGGCTCAAGACTTCCTGTGCTCCCGGGCGTGGACAGAAAACCTTCACGAACTTCGCCTTGCAGTTTCCCACGGGGCCCTTTCCTGTGGCGGCGACATAATACAGAAAAATCATCTAGACTACGACTCGTCTTTTGCCGTTGACAGTCTTGACTTGCACGAGGCCGTAACGGAATTCAAGAGACACCATGTAAAGGCTGTTCTAGAAAGAACAAGCGGAAACCAGACCGAAGCCGCCAAGCTTTTAGGAGTACAGCGCACCTATGTTTCCAAACTGATGGTAGAGTTGGGCCTAAAGTAACCTAACAGTCACTCAATGAGCAACAAGGATGTTGCGTCAGATTCGAGTTCAAAACTGCATGGATATCGCATCAAGTTTCAACAGTCACTCAATGAGCAACAAGGATGTTGCGTCAGACTCTTACCCTTTAGTAATGCAAGATTTTTTGAAAAAAATCTTGCGAGTTCAAAACTGCATGGATGCAGTTTTGAACTCATTTGACAAGGTGACAGATTTACTATAAAATGAAAAAAATATTGGAGTAAAATTATGGCTGATACAGAACTGTCTCTAGATTCAAAAAAAGAAAAAAAATCCGCAGATAAAAAGGTTGAGGGCTTTTTGACCCGCCACAGAACTCTTGTTATTGGTCTTCTTGCCGCTGCAGTTGTTGCCGTTATTGCAATCGTTGTTATTCAGGTTGTTATGGAAAATGCAACAAAGAAAAACCTTGCCGCAATAGACAGCATAGAGTTTGCCCTTACAAATCCCAAGGCTCTGCCTGAAGGCTATTCAGCATCAGATGTGGCATCCCTTCAGCAGACTGCACTTGACGGACTTAAACCTTATCTTTCAAAGTCTGGCATTACAGGTCTTCGCGCAAACATGCTTGCCGCAGATGTGGCATTCCAGCAGAAGAACTATGCAGAAGCCCTTTCATATTATCTTGACGCAGCAAAGCTAAGCAAAAAGTCATATACCGCCCCCCTCTGTTGGTTTAACGCAGGCGTATGTGCAGAAGAGTTGGGCAACACTTCAGATGCTCTTACTTACTATCAGAATGCCGTTGACTACGACGGAGAATTCCTTCTTGTGGCTCATGCCCTGTTCAGCCTTGGCCGTGTAAAGGAATCTCTGTCCGACTATGCCGGTGCAAAAGAAGTCTACCAGAAACTGGTGGACAGTCACGAGGGTGACACATGGACAAATCTTGCCCAGAGCCGCCTTATTGCACTTAAGGCACAGGGGCTTATAGAATAGGCTGCCGATGCAAAAAAAGCTGGCTGTATTTTTTGTCATTCTGTCAGTCTTGCTTGCAGGTTGTGGTCTAGATACATTCTACTATCTAGATGCACCCTCCTCAGTCTATTCCTGTCAGGCAGACCAGAGTGACGAGGCCGGACTTTATGTTTCATTTCTTACTTCCGAACAGACGCAGAACAATTCCATTTATATTTCTGGTACGGCAGGCTTTTCCTTTTTGGGAACTGCCGTCTACTACTGCATATACGACAATACATCAGCTCTTTCGTCCTTTACCACAACAATAAATTCTCTTAATTCTTCGTCCTCATATTCTTCTGCAGCGGAGCGAATCATTTCCAGTGGTTACCGCCCCCTTAACATTACGACCGGAGGCGCACCCAATCCTTTGGTGGTTCAGCAGGGGACAAACAGAAACCTTTACATCCGCCTTACTTCTTTGGAGTCTCAGGATGCGTTTCAAAGTGCAATCAGGGTAGGAACATCTTCAATAAGTCAGTCTACGGAAGGCGCGGATCTTTTTTCTGGAGCAGAACCTTGCCGTTCAAACGAAAAACTCTTTGACTTTTCAAAAACAGGTGTTGACCTTCCCCTTGCTTCTGATGACGACACAAGATTTTCTTCTACAGAAACTCCCAATACATATTATGTTGACCTTTATGCTTTTTCGGTGGGGCAGGACACAACCTTTGCCCGTTCCTACAGCAACGCAGTCCATCTAGGTACAATCCCTATCAGTATTTCTGACTAACTTTTGCCCCCAATATGAAGACTAAAAAAAAGCCTGTAAGAGTTTTTTCTTTTTTTGCCTATCTTCTTTTTGCATTTTCTTCCTGCCTGTCTTCCTATGGTATACAAAGCATTTCTTCCGACTACGGTGTTCTTATAGGTGCCGCTCCCCGACAAGCCCTTGACATTCTTTTAGCCTCGGAAAAAGTTTCTACAGTGGTTCTTGAACTTGAAGATTTTTCTTCCGAGCAGATTGACTTGTGCCACAAAAGGGGAATAGAAGTCTTTGCCTACATGAGCGTTGGCTCCCTTGAAGACTGGCGCTACTGGTATGACGACTTTAGTTTTCTGTGTTTTAAGAAATACGACAACTGGGAAGGAGAGTTGTGGATTGATGTAAGGAACAGGCTTTGGCAGGATTTTATTGTTGAGGTTCTTGCAAAGGAACTTTACAATAAAGGTGCCGACGGATTTTTTCTTGACAATTTTGATGTCTACTATCAGGTTAAGATGGAAAAAGATTCTCAAAAGACCAAGGCCTTCTTTTTAGCCCTTAAAGACATTCTTTTAAGACTGAATGAAACTTACGGAATAAAGTGCATTATAAACGGCGGTGACGAATTTGTTACAGACCTTATAAGTGAAGAAAATTCTAGTTCTCTTATTTATGCGGTAAATCAGGAAAGCGTCTTTACCCGGATTGTAAGTTACCAGAGAAATCTGTTTGCTTCCCAGACCAAAGAAGAAACTGCCTACTTTACGGAATACCTTGACCGAGTAAAAAAAAGCGGCATTAAGGTTTTCCTTCTTGAATACGCCCGTGAGGAAGACCTTGTTAAAAAGACCGAAGAAGTGTGCAGAAGTTATGGCTACAGGTTTTTCATCTCTCCCAGTCTGGACTTAAAATAACAGTAGGCAGATTGCAAAAAGGGGTGTATAATGTTTTCATGGCAAAGCATTCAGATTCTCAGATTAAGAAACTCATCAGTCAGATGACACTTAAGGAAAAGTGCTCGCTCTTAAGCGGACAGACTTTTTGGCACACTCAGGAAATAAGGCGTCTTGGCGTTCCTTCCGTAATGGTTAGCGATGGTCCTCACGGACTTAGAAAGCAAAGGCCTGATGCCGGCATAGAAGATGTAAACGAAAGCATAGAAGCTGTGTGTTTTCCAGCTGCCTGTGCAACGGCTTCTTCATTTGATCGGGACCTGTACAGGAAACTGGGCGAAACCTTAGGCGACGAGTGTCAGGCAAATGATGTTTCTACGCTTCTAGGGCCTGCTGTAAATATAAAAAGGACTCCCCTTTGTGGAAGAAACTTTGAATACATCAGTGAAGATCCCTATGCCGCAGGAGAACTTGCTGCAAGTTACATAAACGGTGTTCAGTCAAAAAATGTGGGCACCTCAATAAAGCATTTTGCTCTTAATAATCAGGAGTATCGCCGCCTTACCAATTCTTCTGACTGCGATGAGCGTAGTATGCGCGAAATATATCTTCCTGCATTCGAAACTGCCGTAAAAAAGGCTCAGCCCAAAACCCTAATGCACAGCTACAATCTGGTAAACGGAACTTATGCTGGAGAAAGTCAGTGGCTTTTAACCCAGGTGCTTCGTAAGGAGTGGGGCTTCCTTGGCGTAGTTATGAGCGACTGGGGGGCTGTAAGCAATCGTGTTGCTGGAGTTGCAGCAGGCGGAGACTTGGAAATGCCTTCAAGCGGTGGCTATAACGACAAAATTGTAGAAAAGGCTGTAAAAAAAGGTGAACTTAAGGAATCCCTTGTAGACCAGAGCGTGTTCAGAATCCTAAGGTGGGTGTTTGACTTTACCGACAACAGAATAAAAGGTGAATTTGATTTTGCAAAGCATCACAACATAGCCCGTCAGATAGAAGAGGAGTCTATTGTACTTTTAAAAAACAAAGGAGTTCTTCCTCTAAAAAATCCAAAGAAGGAAGAACTTGCTGTTATAGGACTCTTTGCAAAAAAGCCAAGATTTCAGGGAGGAGGGTCCAGCCACATCAATGCAAAGCATGTAAGCTCTGCCACAGATGCCCTTGAAAAACTGGGCATTCCCTTTTCGTATGCAAAAGGCTATGGGGAAGACGGAAAGAAAACAAGTGAAGCCGAAAAAGAAAAGCTGATTGCAGAAGCGGTTTCTCTTGCAAAAAAGTCTTCCGTTGCTCTTGTGTTTGCAGGACTTCCCGACAGTTTTGAAAGTGAGGGCTACGACAGAAAGCACATGAACTTGCCCCAAGAACAGAATGAACTTATAAGTCGTGTTGCGGCCCAAAATAAAAATACCGTGGTCATACTGCACAATGGTTCTCCCGTAACCCTTCCATGGATTAACGATGTTGCCGCTGTGGTGGAATGTTACCTTGGAGGAGAGGCTGTTGGAGAGGCTGTAGTAAATGTACTTACGGGAAAGGTAAATCCTTCTGGCAAGCTGTCAGAAACTTTTCCTCTTAGGTTGGAAGACAATCCTTCCTATCCTTTCTTTGCCTCAGATCCTCACAACACGCCCTACAAGGAAGGAATCTTTGTGGGCTACAGATGGTACGACATGCGCAAGATGGATGTTGCATTCCCCTTTGGCTACGGATTAAGCTACACCACATTTGAATATGTTTCCTGTTCCCTAGACAAAAAATCTTTGACAGACGGCGATACCATAAAGGTAACTGTTACCGTAAAAAATACAGGAAAGACTGACGGTAAGGAAGTAGTGCAAGTTTATGTTTCGGACAGGACAGATTCTGTGCTTCGTCCTCCAAAGGAACTGAAAGGTTTTGAAAAAGTATTTATTCCTGCAGGAAAAACAGCAAAGGTAACATTCACCTTGGATAAGAGAAGTTTTGCATGGTACAGCACACAAGTCCATGACTGGTATGCCTCTAGCGGAGACTACGATATTATGATTGGATCTTCTTCCAGAGACATTCATCTTGTAAAGACCGTAAGCTACAAGGCAAAAAAACTTCTTCCCTTAACCATAAGCGAAGACACTGCTTTAGGCGACCTTATCCGTGACGAACGCACTTCAAAGCTGATTCTTTCGGTAATAAACAAAAACCGCAACCTAATTGATTCCGGCGGAGAAAGTTCCCGGGAGGCAATTTCTGAAGAAATGACTTATCAGATGAACGAGGCTAATCCTCTTAGAAATCTAAGAGCTTGGTACAATGTGTCTGATGCTGAATACAAGGTTATCATGAAGAAGTTAAAGGAAGCGGCAAAGGCTTCCTCCAAGTAGGAAATAAGGTAGAAGGCCGACTTTGGATCTTCCTGAGTCGGCCTTTTTTAGAAAGTGATTTTTAGTTTTTGAATTTTACGGCAGTTCCGTAGGCCACAATTTCTGCTGCTCCCTGCATTACTGTAGCAGAACCATACCGTATGCCTACAACTGCATCAGCACCAAGACCTTCTGCTTCGTCTACCATGCGCTTTGTTGCAATTTGACGAGCCTCGTTAAGCATTTCTGTGTAGCCTGCAATTTCTCCGCCAATGAGAGTCTTTAGTCCTGCCATAAAGTCGCGGCCAAAGTTCTTTGAATATACGACAGCTCCCTTTACAATACCAAGAGCCTCGTATTCCTTTCCGGGAATGTTTTCAATACTTACCAGCTTCATCTTCTTCTCCTGAATTTATTTCTTTGAATCTTAGCACAAGTGCAATTACTGTGCCAACAATCATGCATGCAATTACTGCTCCGTAAATGAGCAGAAAGCGGGCTTCCTTAAAGTTTAACACGGCAAAAAAAATGAACGCCAGTATAAAAGCAAGAAAGGCGCATATTACCACTGCTGTAATTAAGGCCCCCAGTTTTTTCTTCTGATTTTTATTCATCCGACAAATCCCGTGTTGCTCTGTTATTGCTCTGTAGTGCAGTGGTCTGCAGTGCCTGTTCCCGAGGTTTTTCCTGCCTTGAGCATTTCTTCCAGAGTATGCCAGCCCAGTACCGCGCACTTTACCCTTGCTGGCATAAAGCTTATGTTTTTTAGAGAGGCTGCTTCGTCCAGTTCTTCCAAAGCGGTGTCATCGTCTACCTTGCCCTGAATCATGTCCATGAAAAGGTTTGCAAGTCGCAAGGCTTCTTCTTTAGGCTGACCTATAATGTCGTCCAGCATCATGTCTACGCTTGCCTGACTTATGGCACATCCTGAGCCGTTAAATGTTCCGTCGCTTATGATTCCATTTTCGTCAATTTTAAGCTGAAGGTATATGTTGTCACCGCAACTGGGATTTACTCCGTGCAGGGTATATGTTGCATCCTCCAAGACACCCTTATGGTTGGGATTTATGTTGTGTTCGTTTAAAATCTGAGCGTACAGAGCCTTTAAGTCCATGAGAAAATTATATCAGATTTTGCTTGCTTAGCCAACTGCTTCTTCGGGAGAACTCTTATTCTAATCCCATCCATAAGTAAAAAATTACATCCCTGTAATTTTTAACTTGCGAGTTTTTTCAAAACTCGCATTAGGTGATTGGTAAGAATCTGACACAACCTCCGTGTTGCTACCTTTTTGACTGTTATTCTAATCCCATCCATAAGTAAAAAATTACATCCCTGTAATTTTTTACTTGCGAGTTTTTTCAAAACTCACATTAGGTGATTGGTAAGAATCTGACGCAACCTCCGTGTTGCTCCTTTTTTGACTGTTATTTTAATCCCATCCAAGTGCGAACCTGAGCCAGCTTTTGTGCAAAGACATGCACTTCTTCTTCTGTGTTGTAAAGGTAAAGGCTGGCGCGGGCTGTTGAGCCAACTCCTAGTTTTTGCATGAGAGGTTGGGCGCAGTGGTGACCTGCCCTAATTGCAATGTGCTCGCTGTCAAGCATGGATGCAATGTCGTGGGGATGCACTCCGTCTATGGTAAAGGTTACAATTCCAGAATGCATTGCAGGGTCAGGATGCCCTATAATGTTTACATGAGGAATCTGCCTTAGTTCTTCCATAAGAAGGGCTGTAAGTCTCGTGTCGTTTTTTTCTATTTCGTCAAGTCCAATCTGACTAAGAAATTCTATTGCTGCCTTAAGTCCCACTGCACCAGAAGCATTTACGGTTCCTGCTTCAAACTTGTGGGGAAGTTCTGCGTAGCTTACTTCTTCTCGGGTAACATACTCAATCATTTCTCCGCCGCGGAGGAAGGGGGGCATTTCTTCAAGAAGTTCCTTTTTTCCGTAGAGTGCTCCTATGCCGAAGGGACCGCAAAGTTTGTGGGCGCTTAGTGCAAAAAAGTCTGCATTTAAATCCTGTACATCAACTTTCGTGTGGGGAGTGCTCTGTGCGCCGTCCACCACAACCACAGCACCCTTGCCGCCGTTTCCAGTTTTGTGGGCGTAAGAGGCTATTTCCTTTACGGGATTTTTTATGCCAAATACATTGCTTACATGGGTTATGGCTACCAGTTTTGTCTTTGAAGTAATTTTGGATTCGTATTCTTCTTTTGAGATTACGCCTTCATTTGTACATTCAAGAAAAACTACCTCAGCCTTTTTTGCATCGCATATCATTTTCCAAGGAAGAAAATTTGAATGATGCTCCATTGCGCTTACCACAACCTGGTCACCTTCCTGAATGTTCTGCATGCCCCAAGTGTAGGCCACAAGGTTAAGGCTTTCCGATGCGTTTCTTGTAAAAATTATTTCTGCACTTTCTTTGGCGTTTATAAAATTTGCAACTGCTTCTCGGGCGTTTTCGTAGGCGTCTGTTGCTCTTACGCTAAGATTGTAAAGTCCTCTTAAGGGATTGGCGTTTGCGGTTTTGTAAAAGTCTGTGATGGCATTCAGAACGCAGTTTGGCCTCTGCGTGGTTGCAGCGTTGTCAAAGTAAATTATGCCCTCGTTTTCCCTTGAAGTAAAAAGAGGAAACTGCTCCCTTATGTTTTCCAAACTTATCATGCAAACTGCTCCTCAAGAAAGAGTCTAATTTTTTCCTTTACATCCTCGTCGGGGATAAATCTTGCTACGGCATTGATTTTGCTTTTTGTAAGCATTGCGCTGGCGGTCTTTTCGTCAATGCCTCGGCTTTGCAGGTAAAGGAGGGTGTCTGGGCTAAGTTTTCCTATTGATGAACCGTGCTTTCCTTCCACAGCTTCTTCGTCGCAAAGAATTACAGGCATGGACTTGTTGTCTACGGTGGGACTTAGCAAAAGAACATCTTCCTGTTCTTCTCCAGAGGCGTCAACGCATCCCTTGGGAAACTCTATTGTTCCCCTCCAGGCCTTCTTTGCACTGCCAGAAAGAACTCCGCTAAAAGTTCCATTGCTTTCGGTCTGTCTTCCTTCGTGGCGTGCAATGTAGTTTATGTCAATAGAATCTGTTCCGTTGGCGCACCATGCACTCCGCTCAAGGCAGGAGGCCTTGTATCCTGCAAGGACATTTCTTGAACCAGTGAAAATGTTCTTTGCAGAAAGTTCTACCTGGGTAAGTTCAACACAGGCTTGGTCATTGCACTTTGTGGCAAGTCCCAAAGCAACCTGGGTGTTTTTGCCAAGACAGTTTACTGTGTAAATGCCCACATTTGCCCTTTCTGAGGCAAGTACCCTTATTCTGAGGCAGACAAAGCCTTCCTTTTTTGCATTCTGCTTCTGGCTTAGGGAAAATATAAAACTTGAGACGCTGTCTTCTTCCGCAAGAATTTCTATGTCTTGAACAGCTTGTGTTCCGTCCTCAATGTCTATTTCAAATTTAACTGCAGGAGAATTGCTTCCTTTTTTTACCGTAAGTCTTTTTGTTTTGCTTCCCGTCTCAAGAAGGGCCCTGTCAATTAAAGAGTCCATGTCTGCACCTAACTGAGTTGTAAGTTCCAAAGCTTCCCCTGTGCGTTCTTTTGGACTAAATTCTGAAATAGTAATTTCTTGGGGTAGTGGGGCAGAGGGTTTAAGTTCAAGGACACCAGTAACTGAAGCGTCCAAATGTCCGTGGTTTATGTGCAGATGATGCCATGTAAGTGAGGGAAACTGATTTACATTCGTGCTAATTTTTGTTTCCATTACAGTCCTCCCTTCATTTCAAGCTGAATAAGGTTGTTCATTTCTACGGCATATTCCAGTGGCAGTTCCTTGCTTACAGGGTTTGCAAATCCGCTTACAATCATTGCCCTTGCTTCGTCTTCGCTTATGCCCCGGCTCATTAGGTAGAAAATGGCCTTGTTGGAAATGCGACCTATCTTTGCCTCGTGACCTACATCGCAGTCGTCAGTCATTATGTTCATTGCGGGAATGGTGTCTGAGTTGCTGTTGTCATCAAGCATGAGGCTGTCGCAGTTTACGCTTACCTTTGCACCCGTGGCACTCTTGTTTACAATTACGCTTGAACGGTAGGTGTTTTTTCCTCCAGACTTGCTGATTGACTTTGAGCTTATTACGCTGGAGGTTTTTCGTCCTATGTGAACCATCTTTGCACCTGTGTCCAAATCCTGACCAGCACCGCTAAAAGTGATTCCTGTAAAGTCGCACTGGGAACGCTCCCCTTTTAAAATCGTGGTGGGGTAGAGGTAGGAAACATGGCTTCCAAAACTTCCGCTTACCCATTCCATTCTGGCATCGTCTTCTACAAGAGCTCGCTTCGTGTTCAGGTTGTACATGTTCTTTGACCAGTTTTCTATGGTGCTGTATCTTAGGCGTGCACCCCTCTTTACATAAAGTTCAACGCAGCCAGCATGAAGGTTTGCCACATTGTACTTTGGCGCAGAACAGCCTTCTATAAAGTGCAAGTCGGCTCCCTCGTCAACAATAATCAGGGTATGCTCAAACTGACCCGCTCCCGCTGCATTCAGTCTAAAGTATGACTGGAGGGGAATCTTTACCTTTACGCCTTTGGGAACATAGACAAAACTTCCACCACTCCAAACTGCTCCGTGAAGGGCTGCAAACTTATGGTCCGTGGGGGGAACAAGATGCATGAATGTTTCTTTTACAAGGTCTGCATATTCTCCTGTAAGGGCGCTTTCCATATCCGTGTAGACTACACCCTGTGCGGCAACTTCTTCCTTTACATTGTGGTAGACTATTTCGCTGTCGTACTGTGCTCCAACTCCTGCAAGACTTTCTCTTTCTGCTTCGGGAATGCCCAGTTTTTCAAAGGTGTCTTTTATGTCTTTGGGAACATCTTCCCACTTTGCGGCCATTTCTGTCTTTGGCTTTACATATGTTACGATTTTCTGAATGTCCAAATCGTGAATGTCTGGCCCCCAGTCTGGTTCGTTTGTCTCGTTGTAAATGTCAAGGCACTTAAGGCGGAAGTCTTTCATCCAGTCGGGGTCATGTTTTTCTTCGCTAATTCTTTCTACTATGGATTTGTCCAGACCCTTACGAACCTTGTAGAATTCAGAATCTTTTTCTTCGTAGCGGAAGTCGTATAGGGAACGGTCTATGTCCTGAACCTGAGTTTTTTCTTCCTGAGGCATTACTGTGCGCCTCCTTCTTTTTTCATTCTGTCTGCAAAGGCCTGAGTTACTGCTCCGTTTGTGCGTACTGCATCCATTGCGTTTTTTGCGGCAAGAGCAAGTTTTGCCTTTCGTTCAGCTTCTTTTATTTCTTCGGGAATAAAGGGATCAAATCCTTTTTCGTTTATTTCCTGTACAAGAGAACCGTCACCTTCTTTTACTATTCTTCCCGAGACAATGATGTGGGTCTTGTCTACATGTAGGCTTTCAAGAATTCGGGTAGAGTGGGTGATGATTAAAAGAGCGCCACCTGTTTGCTTTTGGAATTCTTCCACTCCCTTGCTAACTGTGCGGACTGCATCAACATCAAGTCCTGAGTCCGTTTCGTCAAGGATTGCAAATTTTGGCCTTAGCATTAGAAGCTGAAGAATCTCGCTCTTCTTTTTTTCTCCGCCTGAAAATCCCACATTAAGGTCTCGGTCGGCATAGTTGTGGTTCATGGCAAGAAGATCCATTGCAGCCTCAAGTTCCTTTCGGAATGCCATCATCTTTATGTGCTTTCCCGTAACTTGTTGTAGGCTTGAGCGTATAAATGCTTCCAAAGAAATTCCCGGTACTTCAAGGGGGTCCTGGAATGTAAGGAACATGCCCATCTTTGCCCGTTTGTCGGTGTCTTCTTCGGTAATGTCCTTTCCATCAAAGAAAATCTTTCCGCCTGTAACTGCGTATTCGGGACTTCCCATAAGGACATTTCCCAAAGTTGACTTTCCAGCTCCGTTTGGTCCCATAAGTACATGGGTTTCTCCAGGATTTATGGTAAAGGATATATCGTTAAGAATCTGTTTATCTGCAATTCCTGCACAAAGCGACTGAATCTGAAGCATGTAAAACTCCTTTGCATCTGGATTTACTGTTTTCCTTAGTGAAGCACTAGGTTTATCTAAATATACCTTTTTTTTATGCATAAGGCAAGTAGTTTGGTTAGCAATGGCTAACTTTTTATGAGTGGAATTTAATTCTTTTTTCTGATATACTCTGCACAAATTGAACCAAGGGGGGCAGTATGCTGCTTGCAATCGACATAGGAAATACAAATGTGGTCATAGCCGTTTTTAAGGGAGAGGAAATAGTCCACACTTGGAGGATTGCCACTGACACAAAACGCACTGGAGATGAATACAAGTCAATACTCCTTACGCTTATGGATGATGAAAAAATTGCCTCCGACCAAATTGACTGTGCCGCAGTAAGTTCGGTCGTACCTGATTTGACAGGACCCTTCATAACTGTCGCAACCCACTTTGCCGGAAAAAAGCCAGTGATAGTAAATCCCGACATTTACGACAGGTTGCCTATAAAACTTCCTGAGGGTGCCGCCCACGAAATAGGAACTGATTTGGTGTGCAATGCCGTTGCCGCATGGAATCTTACCCACAGCGCAAACATAGTGATTGACTTTGGTACAGCCCTTTCCTTTACCATAACCGACCAGAATGGTCTTGTTCGAGGTGTTGACATAGCCCCCGGTTTGGGAACTGCCGTTCACTCTCTTTCTTCTGGTGCAGCCCAGCTTCCCACGGTTCCACTGGTGGCTCCTTCTTCTGCCATAGGAACAAACACCATTCATTCAATTCAGGCGGGAATCGTACTTGGCTACAAGGGACTGGTGGAATATCTTATTTCGCAGATAAAGTCTGACCTTCACAAGCTAACAGGCGTTTCTGAAGATCAGGTAAGGGTCGTTGCAACAGGCGGACTTAACAGCGTCCTTAAGCCCATTACAGATGTCTTTACCCATGTGGACCGCTCCCTTACCATGAAGGGCCTCCGTCTGATTGCAGGCTACGCCAGCTAACCTTAGGCGCTTATGCTTACAAGGGGTGCTTTATGCTAAGGCTCGCGCCGTTAGTCTTCCCTTGTAAGGAAATGCTCCCACTGAACGCCTTCCCCAGACTCCACATCCCTAGTAAGTCTTGAGCCAATAATTTTTTCTTCCCAAACTGGCGCAATTCCCGGAGAAAGAACTTTTTCTGTGCGCAGGACGGCAATATCATTTTTACTTATAGTCTGACCCTTTTTTATTGCTCTTAGATAGTGAAGGCTTCTGTTTGTACGCCCATAGTTTGCAGTTTCGCTTTTTGCAAGGCGCTTTATTCCGCTTCCCAAAATCTTCTGAATTTTTTCCATACCAAATTCATCCGCAAGTTGGGAAACAATTTCCTTTACAGCCCCTTCTGGCACTCTGTCCTGTCCGGTAACATTCCCTCCGCCTAGAGCAAGTTCTTCCTTTTTCCATCGCTGAATCACTGCCTCAACTTGATGCACTGCATGAACCATTTGGGCAAACTGCTCAACTTCCAGAGCTACTGGGTCATCAAGTCCGTCAGTCTTTCGGCTTAGGGTTATGTGCTTTTCTATTACCGTTCCTCCCATTGCAGCAGTAAGAGCAGGAACCAAAACTGGTGTAAGGGAATGATCGCTTATGCCTGTGGGAATGCCAAAAATATCAGACAGAGTTTTGACGCACTTTACATTGTATTCTTCTTCGGGAGCAGGATAGCTTGTTATGCAGTGGAGCAGGGTAAGGGGTGCAAAACCTTTTTTAGTGCATTCGGCTTTTTCGCCTTTTGTAAGAATGTCTACAGCAGTTTCTATGTCTCCAAGTCTTGAAACTCCGCTGGAAAGAATTAAAGGCACTTGCCCGTAACATTGGGAAAGTTTATTTAAAAGTGGAATGTGGTTTACCTCGGGACTTGCAATTTTAACTGCGTCAGGATTAAGAACCAGCAGTTCTTCTAGAGAGCGAAGTCCAAAGGGTGAACATGCAAACAGTAGACCCCTGCTGTGGGCGTAAGAAAGGCATTCGGCATAAAAGTCAGCGCCAACTTCCAGTTCTCTAAACCGCTCGTACAGGCTGATGTTTCCTGTGGGAAGGGAGACAAACCCCGTGTTAGGGTGCAAGATTTCGTCAGCATATACCCACTGAAACTTTACGCAGTCGGCACCAGCTTCTCCAGCACCGTCTATAAGTTCCTTTGCCTTCTGGAGTGAACCATTGTGCGATGTACCAATTTCTGCAATGACTATCATGCTTCCATACTACCATCTAGCGCCTCAGAATTCAACCTTGATTACGTATAAAAATGGTGGTAGAATGTATACATGATAAAGTATTTAGTGAAGATGCTTCAGGCACTCAGTTCAAATACATCGCCTGCCCAAATTGCCCATGCCGTTTCCTGCGGACTAATGCTCGGCTTCATACCCAAAGACAATATCCTCTGGTATGTGCTTTTTGTCTTCATTCTTTTTCTTCGCATTCAGAGGGGAACATTCGGACTTTTTATTCTGATTGGTGCACTTTTAGCTCCCCTTGCAGACCCCATCTTTAATGATATAGGCTATTGGATTCTTTCACAGGACTCCCTTACTCCAGTTTTTCAGTCTCTACTAGACATTCCCTTTGTGGCATTTACAAAAATAAACAATACTGTAGTTCTAGGAAGTCTTGTGGGAGGTCTTGCGGTCTACATTCCTGTCTGGCTAGTGTCAAGGTTTTTCATCTTTATCTGGCGAAAATATATTGCGGCAACCGCGCGTCGGTGGAAGTTTGTAAAAGTCCTTAAGCAGATTCCTCTTATAGAAAAAATTGTTGATGTTGTAACGGAGGGAATGTGATGAGCGATGAAGAAAATAAAGACGATTCCCTTTTGCCAGAGGAGGTCGCCAGTGAACAGCTAGAACTTGCTGGCGCTTCTGAAAAGGAACTTGAAAAACTTAAGAAGAGGGACATTAAGGAACTTCCCAAAAAGAAACTTCCCTCACTTTTAAAACGAAGTTACAGTCAGTGGGCTCTTGAAAACATGCTCATAAAAAAAATCTACATCCCCGAAGACAAGGTCTTTTTAACTTCACTCTTCGTACAGGGTGCGGATCCAAAGCACGAAAATCGCTATGCCGTTCCTAGCGACAGACTTTTTTCCCGCCGCGAACTTGCAAGGTGCAAATCTCTTACAAAAGCCATAAACAGTCACCGGGGAATAGTGCATGTAATTCCTCTTGTGGCAACTGTGGTCTTTATTCTGCTTGCGGCTGCTGTAGTCATGGCATTTAAAAATCAGATTGCCCACAAGGCCATAGTTACAGCCTGCGAAAGAGTGTTCAAGGCAAAGACAGATATAGACAGCGTTAACCTAGAAATCTTAGGTTCTTCCATTACCATAAACCACATTCAAATTGGAAACCGAAATTCCCCAATGAAGAATCTCTTTGAGGCTCAGAAAATAGAAATAGATTTTAACCTAACGGAAGCACTTAGGGGACGCTTTGATGCAGAAAATCTTGAGGCAACAGGACTTGCCTTTAATACAGACAGAACATACAGTTGCTACATTCCGGGAAGCGAAACTTCTGTAGGCGAAGACATTCTTAATACTCCATTTATGCAGAGCGTTCAGACCCGTGGAAAGGAAGCCCTTGACACCCTCTACACGGAGGTAACGGATGTTCTTGGTGGCGATGACATTGATGCAATTGTACAGAATGTTCAGAAGCAACTCCAGACTCCAACCCTGTTTACCCAGACCCTACAGTTTGGAGAAGGCATGGTAACAAAGTGGGCCGCAAAACCAAATGAACTAAAGACTCAGGTTGACGATTTTGCAAAAAACATACAGGATCTTCAGACTCTACAGGTGTCAAAAACTTTTGATGCTGAAATTCTTCGTAGCAATCTTACAAAGATAAACAATGCCATTACCGCAAGTCAGAGCATAAAGGCAACAGCAGAATCTCTTGTGCAAGAAGTAAAGACAGATGCGAGTAGTGTTCAGTCTCAGGCCGAAAGTTTTACTGCTGCTGCAAAGGCAGACATTCAGTTTGCAACCGACAAGCTTACCTCAATAAAAAACATTGCTTCAAATTCCACTACGATTTTTACCAGCGCATTGGATTCAGTGGGATACGACATTATGGGAAAATACTATCCCTATGCAAAGCAGGCAATTTCTTATGCTGAGGAATTGAAGAACAAGTCTGATGAAGAAAAACCTCAGAAGGAAAAGAAAAAGACCCTAGACAGAAACCGCATGGAAGGCACTACATTCTGGTTCAGACCAGACAAACCCACCTTCCTTGTAGAAAAGGCATCTGTAAGCGGTAACGGTTTTTCTGGTTCACTTACGGAAGTTACAAACGATCAGAATGTTCGCGGACTCCCAACCCTCATTAACATTAACTTTGACATTTCCAGCGTTTCAAATCATGTTGATGCCACTTTGGACATGAGGCGAAATACAAATGCACCACTTGTTGCAGTTGACTATAGTGGAAGCGGATTTGCGGCAAATATAGACGGTAGGAACATTGCGACAAAGAGTGGCGTTCCTTCCATAAATGGTACTGCCGTAATAAAGCTTTCGGGTAGCGGAGGAAACAATCAGTTTTCTGCAGGAGGCTCTATTGCCCTTGATCCTGTAACCCTTACCAGTGACGGTTTTGAAAACGAAATGATTACCCGATACTATCAGACTGCTCTTGGTGCGGTTACGCGAATTAACATGGGAGTTACCGCAGGCTACACAGAGGCAAGTGGCGCTTACCTTAATTTGGACGGAAACTTTGCAGACCAGTTTGTTGCAGCCCTGTACGCTGTGGTTCAGACCATTGGAATGGACGCAAAGAATTTTGCCCTGCAGAAAATTCAGGACGAAATAAATTCTTCCCAAAATGAAGTCCTTGTGCAGGCAAAGAAGATTCTTGGCATAGAGGGTGACATAGACTTGCAGAATCTGCGCATCTCTGACATGCAAACAATCCTTGAAAACAAAAAGAAGGAAGTGGAGGCTCAGCTTAAGAAGGTAGCCGCCGATGCCATGATGGAAGGAGTAAAGCAAACCTTCGGCTCAGAAGACCAGGAAGCCGCCGACGCCGCCGCCACTCTCTTACAGAAGTGGGGCTTTTAGTAAGAAGTTGAGCGGCAAGGAAGCCGCATAAGACCCTTACCCAATTGACAGCAAGAATTTGGAGAATCCAAATTCTTGCGACCACAAAGTTACAGGATGTAAGTTTGTGGTCATGGGGCTTTTAGTAAGAAGTTGAGTGGCAAGGATGCCGCGTAAGGCTCTTACCCAGTGGAGCGACCACAAAGTTACAGGATGAAAGTTTGTGGTCACTTTGCCTCTTGACGCATACCCTTATTTTATGCTAACCTATATTACATTTTCTTTTAGAGGAGTTCCCGATGTCAGGACACAGTAAATGGTCTACCATTAAGCACGCAAAAGGTATTGCAGACGCAAAACGCGGAGCGTTGTTCACAAAATTCATTAAGGAAATTTCTATTGCCGCAAAAATGGGCGGTGGAGATCCTGCTTCTAACCCTCGTCTTCGCACTGCCATTCTTAAGGCAAAGGCAGCTTCAATGCCTAAAGATAACATTGAGCGCGCAATTAAAAAGGGTACAGGCGAGCTTGGTGCAGCAAACTATGAAGAACTTGTTTACGAAGGATACGCAGCTGGTGGTGTTGCAGTCCTTATCGAAGTTCTTACAGACAACAAGAACCGTGCCGCAGCCGATGTTCGCAACATCTTTAACAAGAACGGTGGTAACCTTGGAACAACAGGTTCTGTAAGCCGCATGTTCGAACGCAAAGGCGTTATTGAATATGATGCAGAAAAAGTAACTGAAGATGAACTTATGGAACCGGCTCTTGACGCTGGAGCAGAAGATATCAACACTGAAGACGGAGTTGTAACCGTTACAACAGACCCCTCTTCATTCGACAAAGTTCTTGAAGCACTTCAGGCAAAGAACTATGAGTCTCTGTCTGCTTCCGTAAGCATGGTTCCAATGTCATATACGGCAGTTGATGCAGAAACAGCCAAGAAGGTTGCAAAACTCCTCAACAAGCTGGAAGAAAACGATGATGTTCAGAATGTCTACTCAACAGTAGAATATCCCGACGGATTCGATCCTGACGAAGCATAAGTTTTTTCTGTTTTGGAAAAGAGGCGCTCTGTTTTGCAGAACGCCTCTTTTTGTTTTTAGGGTAAGGTTATGGCAAAAAAAACAAGGCGAGTCTTGGGCATAGACCCCGGACTTGCAAACATAGGTTTTGGAGTTGTTGACACTTGCGAGGGAAGAATCCGCCTGGTAAGTTACGGTGTCATAGAAACATCTCCAGAAGAAGACCATCACCTAAGACTGCTTGCCATTTACAATCGTCTTCTTGCCGTCATAAGAGAATTTTCTCCTGACGAGGCCGCTATGGAAACCCTGTATTTTTCTCGTAACGCCTCCAGTGCAATGGCCGTAGCGGAAGCAAAAGGTGTAATCACATTGTGCCTTGCCCAAAATGCAGTTCCGCTTTTTATGTACACACCAAACAAAATAAAGTCCAGCGTAACAGGAAGCTCTGGTGCAGACAAGGAAACAGTAGAACGCTATGTTCAGATTCTGCTTAACCTTAAGGAACCGCCTTCCCCTGACCATGCCGCTGATGCCCTTGCAGGAGCCATAACCCACTGCCATTCAGTTTTCTAGGCTGTTGTTTTATGCTTTTTTTTGTGATATACTAAGCCCATGTTTAACAGTTTGTCCGGCACTATAACTGGAAAGTTTCCGCAGAAAGTTTTTATAGACACTCATGGAATAGAATGGGACATTACAGTTCCCGACACAGCACTGGATGCTCTTCCTCCTGTAGGTAGCGAGGCGAAGGTTTATGTGTGGATGCAGCATACGGATTCCCTCATGAACCTTTACGGATTTGCAAGCGCCCAAGATCGAGAACTTTTCTTTGACCTTTTAAAAGTTGAAGGAATTGGTCCAAAGGCTGCCGTAAAAATTATGGGAAACATTTCATTTGAAAGCCTGTCGGGTATTCTTGACTCTGGAGATGTGGATGCCCTGCAAAAAGTTCCAGGAGTGGGAAAAAAGACTGCCGCAAAAATGATTCTTCAGCTAAAGGGAAAACTTACCCTGCCGTCAGAAAATCAGACTGTTCGCAGTACGGAATCTTCCAACTTTGCAGATGTAATTTCGGCACTGGTAAATATGGGCTACGACAGAAAAGATGCTTCTCTGGCAGTGGGTGCAATAGAAAAACGGCTTTCTGAAGATCCTGACTTTGCATCTTCTTCCCAGCAGAAAAAGGAAGAACTCATTTTTAGACATGCCCTTGTGGAGATGAGTAAATGAGTAAAAGTGTTACCCCAAAAAGCCGCTACACCAGAAGCGAAAAAAAAGACATAGAGGATGATATGAACATTGTGGCCCAGTTGGCTTCTCAGGCTGCGTCTGCCCAAGATCCGCTTTCTTCCACTCGAACCGTATATGCCTCAGAGGCGGTTTCTTCTTCTCGTGTAGTTCGTGCTGATGTTGCCCTTGAAGAAGACAGTCAGGAATCATCCCTCCGTCCAAAAATGCTGGATGAATTTCTTGGCCAAAAATCTATAAAGGAAAATCTTTCTGTATTTATAAATGCAGCCCGTGAAAGGGAAGAAGCCCTTGACCATTTGTTTTTAATAGGTCCTCCGGGATTAGGAAAAACCACTCTTGCGCAGATTACTGCAAACGAACTTGGTGCGGACTTTAAAGTTACCAGTGCCCCTGCATTGGAAAAACCCGCAAACCTTGCAGGCATACTTTCTACAATTACTCCAAGAACAGTTTTCTTTATAGACGAAATCCATAGACTAAAGCCAGCTATTGAAGAAATGCTTTATATTGCAATGGAAGACTACGAACTGGACTGGGTAATAGGGCAGGGAGCCGCCGCAAGAACCGTAAGAATTCCCATTCCAAAGTTTACCCTTGTGGGTGCAACTACAAAGGCTGGCATGGTAAGCTCTCCACTTATAAGCAGATTTGGAATTATTCAGCGCTTTAACTTTTATGACCGTGAAGAACTTGCCTCTATAATCCGCAGGTCTGCAAACATTTTAAATGTTAGGGTAAAGGACGATGCAGCCCTTCTTATGGCTGACTGTTCCAGAGGTACTCCCCGTGTTACAAACAGACTGCTCCGCCGCATGAGGGATTTTGCCCAGGTTGAGGGAAGCGGAGTAATTACAACCGACATAGTAAAAAAAGGTCTTGAACGCCTTGGTATAGACAGTGCCGGACTAGAACGCTACGACCGCGAGATTTTGCTTTCAATCATAAATAATTTTGGAGGCGGACCAGTGGGTGCAGAAACTCTAGCCATTTCTATTGGCGAATCCATGGACACCTTGGAAGATTATTATGAACCCTACCTTATTCAGTGCGGATTTTTGCAGCGGACTCCCAGAGGCCGTGTCGTAACTGAAAAGGCCTATCTGCATCTGGGACTTACTCCCACAAGGAAAGACAATGAAGACCAGCGACTTTTATTTTGATTTGCCCCAAGAACTAATTGCACAAAAACCCTGTACCGAAAGGGGAAAAGACCGCCTCATGCTTTTAGACAGAACCACGGGAGCAGTTTCTCATTATCAGGTGGCAGACCTTCCTTCCCTTATAGAGCCAGGAACCCTAATGGTGTTCAACAACAGCCGTGTGCGAAGAAGCCGCTGTTATGCAAAAAAAGTTTCTTCTGGAAAAGAGCAGGAATTTCTTTTTCTTAACCCAGTATCTTCGGATTCATCTGAATGGAATGTTATGGTAAAGGGGGCTAAAAAAGTAAAGGATAACGCCCAGTATTCCTTTTCCGATTCTTCCCTTGCAAGGGTAGTTCACTCCGATGCAAACAAAGGAACTGAATTCCGCACTTTGGGATTTGACTTTCCCGTAACTGAAGACTGGTTTGAACGGAACGGACACATTCCCCTTCCTCCTTACATCCGCCGTGAAGACACAGACATTGATACTGAACGCTATCAGACTGTGTATGCGACAGAAACTGGCAGTGCAGCCGCTCCCACCGCAGGACTTCATTTTACAGAACCCCTGTTAGAAGAACTTAAAGCAAAGGGAATTGACCTTGCTTGGATAACTCTTCATGTGGGACTGGGAACATTTCTTCCTGTCCGTGCCAAAAACATTGAAGAACACCACATGCACGAGGAAGTGTATACCATAAGCGAAGAAGTTGCAAAAAAAATTAACGCCGCAAAAAAAGAAGGCCGTCCTGTTCTTGCTGTGGGAACAACAAGTGTTCGTACTCTAGAAAGCGCCTGTAACGAAAATGGACAAGTAATTCCTGGCACAAGGGGAACTCACATCTTTATGTATCCAGGCTACAGATTTAAGGTTGTAGACAGGATGTTTACAAACTTTCACACGCCTGAATCAACGCTCATCATGCTGGTAAGCGCTTTTGCAGGAAGGGAACACATACTTAACGCCTACAGAGAAGCCGTTGAGCAAAAGTACAGGTTCTTTTCTTACGGTGACTGCATGTTAATTAAGTAAGCTGACTTATTGAATATCTTAGCAGGTTAAGAAACTGAACTTTTATTCCTGTAGTGTCTTCCATTTCTCCCACTTGTTCGTCAAACTGAGCACCTGCCTGTTCAATAAAAAGTGCAATACTCTTTTGTGAAAGGGGAAGCCTTGCTCCAATTACGCTGTTTTCCAGTGCTGGCGAACGGAATACCATGCGTCCCGTAAGCACGATGCGAACATTTGCAAGCAGGGTGCCGTCCGTGTCTGCAAGAAAGACAAAATGTGCGCTTTCGTCAGTTATGGAATTTGAAGGACCAATCCGTCTGAATACCGCCACTTCCCATACATCAGTGGGAACCCTTATTTTTGTAAGAACAAATCCCTTGGGAATTTCTGTAAAGTGTGACAACTGAATGTTTTTAACTTCGTTCTGAGTCCTAAATTCAAGGCGAGAGTCCAGAGCAAGCAGGGGGGCCCAAAGAGTATGCTTTACACCTTTTGCGGCAATGTTTCCGCCTAAGGTTGCAATGTTTCTTATGGAAGGAGTTGCGATGGATTCAAGGGCGTCAAACAATACAGGAGGCTGGTTTGTCCTTCCTATGGCAATCATTTCGGAAAGGGTAATTGCAGGTCCAAAGTCTATAAAGTGCTCGTGCCTGTCAAAGCCCCTAAGTTCTGGAATGGAGCGAACAGTAAGAGCCTTTTCTTGTAGGACTTCTGTGTCTGTACCGCCACCAAAAATCTGAAGCTGGTCAGTTGACTTTGCGTGGTAGAAAACATCAGAAAGATTTTTTGCAATAAGTATTGTCTGATTATTTTTTGCCATAAGTCCGTTTTCCTTCCCGTTTGTGTTTTGACGCTATTGCATACAGAATGCCGTTTGCAAAAGTGTCCCTGTCGGTGCAGCATGGTGCAAGTCCGTCAATGGCCCTGTACAGGTCTTGTATTTCGGGACGGTATGTGCTGGTTATTACCTCGTAAGCCGTAAGAATTTTTCCTGCATTGCAGTAGCCGCACAAATGCATTCCCGCCTGAGAAAATCCCGTCATTATATCGTCATACTCAGGGTAGGTTTCAAAATGCTCCAAAGTTACAACGCTGCAGTCTCTTACCATGCCTATGGGAATTATGCAGGAAGGAGCAGTTTTTCCGTCCAGAAGGACCATACAGTTTCCGCAAAAGCCTTTCTGGCATCCGCACTTTACGCTGAATTTCTGTTCTCTTCGCAAGACCGTAAGTAGAGTTTCTGAAGGTTCCGCATCCACCACAATTTTTTTCTCGTTCAGTGTTAAAGAAATTTTCATTCTGTCCTGCCTTCCTCTTCCGTAGACTCCGCTTCATCCTGCTTTTCTGCTTCCTCTACCTGTTCCTTGTGCAGTGCAGAAAACAGTGAGTGGGACTTAAGCGGCAGTGTGGTAATAGTTGTTCCTATGGCCTGAGTTAGTGCCTGAGTGTATGCCGCCGGAATGATTCTGGGTACTAGGCTTCCAATCTGCATTGGATTGTCTTCCGACTTGATGAACATAATCTGGGTTGAAGCCGAAGAAAGAGTTTCGTTCTCAACAAGTGAAGAAAGAACCTTTTGCAAAGAAAGTTTTACCGCGCTTTCCGCCGCCTTGTAGTTTAAAAGTTTTCCTCCGTTTATGATTACAGTTATGTTCCTTATGAATGGCGTAAAGGTACAGGGGTCAATTTCTACTTCTATGGTTGCCGCCGCAAATGATGCCGAGTGAAAAGGCTTTCCGCTAAAGGCTTCGTTGTTCCATGCTTTTCGTTCCGTAGGACTAACCCTGCGCTTTACCGTAATGGGAAGAGCAGACTGTGCGTAAGATTTTTTTATTGCGGCACAGCATTTCTTTAAAAGCTGAGTCATGACGCTTATGCTACTGTATGCGCTGTCAGGAAAAAGGGGAACTTTTCCGTCTTCCGGGTGAGATGTGATTTTTACCGCACTCTTTGCAACCCCCAGTTCCGTAGATGTTATTTCTGTCCATATCGTCCTAATTGAATTTGAAACAGGGGGACTTAAAATTACAGCCGTTCCGTCCTTTTCTTTGGTAAGTGAAATTTCCTGATCTGCATTATACAGTTCGCTTCCATAGTAACCAGAACCTTCAAAGGCACAGGAAAAACCTACACCCCTTAACGGAGAAGCAAAAATGCCTTCTTCTTTAGAAACTTTTCTTTGCATTTCGCTTAAGTGGTATGCGGCATACTTTCTGTTAAAGTCGCTAGAAGAAGCAATCGCATCCAAAGTCTCGTGGATTTTTGTAAGTCCAAAGTTAAAGCGTCCACTTTTTTTTGCATGCTGGGAAATGTTCTTTTTTCTAAGCTCCACTGGCGAAAGAGAAGACTTTCTGCTAAGTTCGTTTATCTGATTTTCCAATGCATAAAAGGCAGAAGAGTCTATTGTATGAAAGTTAAAAGATGAAGGCGGCTTTGAAGACCTGTATGCAGTTGCGGTAATGCGTACATTCTGTGCTTCGTAGCATCCCATGGAGGCAATTACCAGTCGGTCTATTATTTCCTTTGCAAAGGGATTGTATGAGCCTGCGTCAACGCTTATGTCAATCTGCATGGCAAGAATTGTTCCCTCTGCATCAAGGGCACTCTTGTGCTTTATGGTAACTTCGTGTATGCAGTTCATAAACATGTTCTGCTCGTCACGGCTGAACATGAGTTTTATTGCGTGACCCGTAAGGTAGGATGCAATTGCTGCCTGTGCGGTTATTACCGAGTTGTACCAGATTCCGTTTGTCCAAAGGTTCAATGATTTTGTCTTATGTATGCTGATTGAATTTGCATCAAGCCCCATGGACTGCATTAGTATGTCGCGAAGGTTTGAGACCCACTGGGTAGGAGCATAAACTTCAAGATGTCCTTCCTTATACGAACAGATTGCACCGTCTGGCTCTCCGTAGTCGGGCTGCTGTATATTGTTGCACCATGTGTTTTCGCTTACCAGTGTCGCTTTTTCAAAAACAGAATCCAGTCCGGGAACAGTGCCGTATTCCAGAGGTGTAAAGCAGGGACCTTCTTCCAAAACTCTTTGTGCCATAACTGAAGAAAAAAGTTCTCTGGATTTGTCAGTTTCTTCAAGATAAGATTCAAGGGGAGTTTCGTCTACAGTAATAACTACTTCCTGAGCATATTCGTTTACCTGTTTTTCGTCAGGACCAGCTATTATTCCTACCGGCTCTCCTTTGTAGGAAATGCTTCCTTCACAGAAAAGAGGAATCTTTCCAGAGGGCGTGTCTATGATGTTTTTTCCGGGAACATTTCTTGCTGTAAAGAAGTAGTATTCATCAGGCAAGTCTGGAGTTGTAATTGAAGTAATGCTTCCACTCTGGGCAGGACACCGTACGATTTTTGCATACCACATGTCCTTCATGTTCAGGTCGCTGTAAAATTCAGTCTGAAAGGCGACTGTTGCTGTCTTTTTCTTTCGCGGCTTTTTTTCAGACATGATGCTTTTCTCCGGTCTTGCGGACAGTTTCTATTACATAGTCACACATTTCTTTTGTCATGTCTGGCCACAGGGGAATTGAAACCGTGCGCAGATATTGGGCCTCTGCATTGGGAAAGTTTTTCTTTGTAAAGTCGGCATACAGTTCCTTCCAGTAGGTAAAGTGAAAGAGGGGAATAAAATGCATGCTTACGCCTATTCCTTCCTGCTGAAGTTCCTTTGCAAAGCAGTCTCTGTCACAGTCCAGTTTTTCCAGATTAAGGCGGAGGAGGTAGAGGTGCCAAGAGTTTCCGTCACCGTCAGGAGGTAGACTTACAAAATCAAAATTTGAAAAAGCCCTGTTGTAGTAATGTGCATGAACTTTTCTTTTTTCGTCAAATTCATTAGCTCTTTTAAGCTGAATGCGTCCTAAGGCTGCAAGCATGTCTGGCAGATTGAATTTAAATCCCGGTGCAATTATGTCGTATTCCCACGAAGCTCGAGGAGATGTGTAGCGGTCCCAAGTTGTTCTGTCCATTCCGTGCATGCGCATTACAGTCATTCGTCTTGCAAGGGATTCGTCCTTTGTGGTAACCATTCCACCTTCGCCTGTAGTTATTGTCTTTGTTACATAAAACGAAAAAACACCTATGTCACCCAGTGCGCCTGCATATCCATCTTTTGTCTTTGAGGGAAAGGAGTGGGCGCAGTCTTCTATAACCTTTACTCCGTATTTTTTTGCAATGCGGCATAGTTCCTTCATGTTACAAACATTTCCCCCAATGTGTACTGGCACTATGGCAACAACATTTTTTCCCTTTTCGCTTTCAAGAATTTTTTCTACAGAAGATGGATCTATGCTGTAGGTGTCTTTTTCTATGTCTGCAAAGTAAACATCCGCCCCTAAATGCCTTGCGCTTGTTGCCGTTGAAACAAAAGTGTAGGGTGTTGTAATGACAGCTTTCCCTGAACAAATTCCACATGCTTCCATTGCAAGAATCATTCCGCTAGTGTTACTGTTAACCGCCAGTGCATAAGGGACTCCTATGCGCTCTGCAAATTCCTTTTCAAATGCAAGGGATTCTTTTCCAGTGGTAAGCCATCCGCTCCGCATTACGGTAAGAACGGCATCTTCTTCTTCTTTTCCGATTGAGGGTTTGAAAAATGGAACTGATTTTATTTCTTCGCTCATTATAATACCACCTTTACAGAATGGGCCATGTCTGGTCGCTCGTCCTGGGCATAAAATTCATCAAGAGAGGGGACTGCCTTTCGCAGAATCTTTACAAGTTCTTCACGGTTTCTGTACAGCTGGGCTTTTGTGTCCTCGTACACGCATATGGGCCTTAACTCTTCAATAAGCTCCGAAAGCGTGTAGTTTTTGGGAGGAATTGTGGTAAGGGTAAGAAGCTTTGCATATTCCGTGGGAGTAGGTTTTTCTTCTTCTAGCCAGAGGGGTTCAAAGTTCCGTTCACCTCGGCGCGCTCCTATAAACGAAATGTCCACATCCCTGTAGGGTTCAAGTCCTGAAAATCTTATTACCTGCTCGGCCAGTTCTAGAATGTGTATAGGTTCTCCCATGTCCAAAAGATAGCCTTGGGCATTTTTTCCTACTCCGCCAGTTTGCAGAACCAGAGAACATGCTTCGGGAATTGTCATAAAGTAGCGTACCATGTCTTTTGAAGTTACGGTTACTGGTCCTCCGTTTTTTATCTGCTCCATAAAAATGGGAAGAATGGAACCCCGTGAGCCAAGAACATTGCCAAAGCGCACAAACATAAACCTCTGTTCTTCTCCTGTAGATAGAGCGGCCTGCATTACCATCTGCTCGCAGAGCATTTTGCTTACACCGTATACGCTTACTGGAGCCACTGCCTTATCCGTAGAAATGAGTACGAATCTCTCCACTCCAAATTCTATGGATGCGTCTAGGAGGTTTTTTGTTCCAAATACATTGTTTTCTATTGCCGCAACGGGATTTTCTTCCATCATGGGAACATGTTTGTATGCTGCACAGTGGAAAATTACATCAGCGTGAGTGTGGGAAATTATGTAGCGCACATATTCCCTGTCCCTCATGTCGCCAATTATGGGAACCACAGAGGCTTTTTCTCCAACGCCTTCCTGCTGAAGAATGTGCAGTTCCCTATAAATGTTTACTATTGAGTTTTCGCCGTGACCAAAAAGATAAAGTCTTTCTGCTCCGCCCGACAGAAGTTGCCTTGCAAGTTCACTTCCTATAGAGCCTCCTGCTCCAGTAATTAAAACCCGCTTTCCCTTAAGGTAAGAAAGACTTTCGTGCAGGGGAATGATTACCGGTGTCCGCCCAAGAATATCAAGGGGATTTATGTCTCTGGCCTGTACAAGATGTGCCTTTCCGTCTATAACCTGACTGATGGAAGGAAGAATCTTTATGCGCAAAAAGCCTGTGTTTACAAGAACTGCATGAACCTGCTTTATCCGTTCACCCTGAGCGCTAGGCATGGCTATAATGGCTTCGTCAATGGCGCTTACATTTAAAAAGGACGGAAGCGTGTCTATGGGACCTATTACGGAAATTCCGTCTATTTTTGTTCCTATTAAAGATTTGTCATCGTCAATAAAGGCCGCAACTTTGCCGAAGATTTTCTTTTTGGTCAGTTCCTTGGCAATCATTTGCCCTGCGAAACCAGCGCCCACGATGTACAGTTTAGTCTGAACTTTAGCCATAATGCCCCACCTAGTACAGTGTAGCACAGAATCCGCCTATGGGCAAGATAAAAAGGCCTAAACAGTATTTTTGGTTAATCTCTTGCTTTCAAATGCCGATTATGTAAAAGAGGGCTCCCAGTGGGTTCCCTGAGGGGATGTATGAATACCAAAAAATTCATCAGAGTGTTTTTCTTCTGTCTGCTTGCATGCTTTTCTGCACAGGTCTATGCCGAAGTGTGGTCAATTCAGGTCATTCAGCACGACGGAAACAAGGAAGACATACGAAGCTCATCCTACCTTATTGAGGATTCCCTTATGGAATTTTTCTTTGAGCGGGGGCAGATTGCATCGACTGTACCTGCCGTAACTTCATTAGGTTCGGCCTATGATTCCAAACTGGAAGCTAAAGCCATAGAGGAAGTTTCTGAGGGCTACTGCGACTATCTTATAGTTCTTGCAGTTGACTATGATACTGCCGACTCAAGAAATCCGGCGGCATCAATTTTAGAAAACATCTCGGCCATTGGCTGGAAAGTAATAGAAGTGTCAGATGGAAGCGTCATTGCCAGTGGGCGTGCTCTTCCTTCGACCAGTAAAAATTCAAAGGATATAGTTACATTTGTTCGTGAGATAGCGGCTAATATTGTCGCATCCATGCGCTGAATATGGGGTGGTATATGAAGAAAATTTGTGCGGCACTTGCATTTGTTTTTACTCTTTCGGTTTTCTCGGTAAGCCTGCATGCGGCTGAACTGAACGGTTCTGCAGAAGTTGCGGCAAGGGGATACCTTCCTTCCGGGCTTTTTGCAAAGGCAACAGGTTACCTTCCCGGAGATACGGTTAGCATTACCAATCCCACATCAGGGGTTACCGTAGACCTGCTTAACATTGGAAACCTTGAGCAGAAGGACGGCGTTATCCTGCTTATTTCTGCAGAAGCGGCAGATGTAATTGGACTTCCTGTCTACGCTAGCGTTCCCGTAAAGCTTAGCATTAGAACAGGTTCCATAGACGGCATTGTGTCTGGAAAAGCTATTCTTTCTGGAAAAATTGATGCAGTAAAAACTGTAGAGGACTATACCAAGGCTGAAGAAGAATTTGAGGCTGCCCGTAACGGCGAGACTGCTCCAGTGGAAAGCCCTGTAGCAGAAGATGCAACTTCCGTAGAAGAAGAAGAGCCTCCTGTAGAAGAAGAGCCTCCTGTAGAAGAAGAGACGCCTGTAGAAGAAGCGACTTCCGTAGAAGAAGAAACTTCCGTTGAGGAAGTTACGGAACCTGAGGAAGAAGAGCCTCTTGTAGAAGAAGAAACTTCCGTAGAGGAAGAAACTTCCGTTGAGGAAGTTCCTGAACCTGAGAAAGAAGAGCCTCTTGTAGAAGAAGAAACTCCTGTAGAGGAAGAAACTTCCGTTGAGGAAGTTAATGAGCCAGAAGAAGGGGCTCCTGTAGAAGAGTACATAGACACCAACGAAGACTTTAGCGATGATAAGCGTGATGTGGAACAGCCTTCTCCTGCCGAAATTGCAGAGGCCGAAGACAATGAAGAACTCTTTGTACCTGAAGAGCCCGAAGAAATTGTAGAAGAAACCGAAGCCGAAGAGTCTGTAGAAGAAGAATCTTTTGTTCCTGAAGAAATAGAAAATATAGAAGAGCCTTCTGACGATGACATTCCTTCTGAAGATGAGCCAGAAGCCTACATAAGCGATTGGACTCCTGATCCTGAAGAAAGTGAGGAAGAGGGGGAGCTAATAACGGACGAACCCCTTGTTGGCGTAGACGAAGAATTTACAGAAACTGATGACCTTTCTGAAACTGAAGAATCAGAGACAGAAGTTGAGACAGATGAAAACGAGGCTGAAGAAGCGGAAGAACCTTACGAGGAAGAGTCCGCAGAAGAAGAGCCTGTGGAAGAAGCCTTTGAGGCTGAAGAACTTGAGCCTGTAGAAGATGTCCTTGAGCCAGAAGAAATTGAAGAACCCGAAGCGGAAGAAGCTGAAGAAGAAGAACCAGAAGAAACAGAAACTCCTGCTCCAGTGAAGTCTCTTGTTGCCTCAGACGCCCTCCTTTCTGTAGACGAGAGTGAGGAAGCCGAAGAAGCGGTAGAAGCAGAAGAGCCAGTGGAATCAGAAGAAGAACTTCCCGAAGGTTACGGACCAATCGTCCTTATTCCTACAGAATCCCTTGTTCCCGAGACTTCTGTAAAGGCAGAAGAAAAGGTGGAAGAGCCAGCCCCTGCTGTTGATACAGAAAAACTTAAGGCCGAGGAAAGCTCACCTGTATACATTAAGACTGAGGTTTCTGAGAGCATCTCTGACCATGTTGTGGCCTCCGAGTCTCAGCTTGACTCAAGCAGGTACTATGTTCAGATTGCAATACTTAGCGAGAAGGGCAATATAGTTAACCTGCTGAACGAATACTCAAAGTATCCGATCATACTGATTCCAACTGCAAGTGGCGCTTACAAGGTTCTTGTAGGACCCCTTAGTGTAGACGAATACGGTGTAGTCCTTGCCAAGTTCAAGGCCGCTGGATTTACAGATGCCTTCATAAAGCGCATAAGCGGAGGAAGTTCTGCTACACCAGAAAAATAAAAAACAGCATCCCTTCCGCTGAGAATAAAAAATCCCGCACTCTGAGCATGTTAGTTCAAAGTGCGGGATTTTTGGACCTTGTAAAATTTTCTGTGTAAATGGCAGACAAATATGATACTCTTAAGGAGGAGTACAATGTTGGCCAAAACAAAAGAAAAA
>CALCRU010000006.1 GCA_937894335.1 uncultured Treponema sp.
TTATTCCCCATTTTACACCTCCGTGGGTGTCCTAATTTATGGGGTCAGTTCAGAATGCAAAGCATGCAGGGGGTGCCTTTTATGCTAACGGGTTACGCTCACCTTCTTTAGTGTTAAAAGTATGTTAGGCGGAAGGACCACAGAACTGCGGATTTTAGATATTTAAAATCCCCCTTTTAAGATGTATCTTTTTTACGCCATTTAAAAAAATTATTAGCTTTCAATCCCCTTAATTAAATCGGCAAGACATGTTTTTTTCATCTCCTTTTCCATTGCCTTTTGAACGCCGGCTAAAACAGGGTCAAGGACTTTATGAATGTTTTTTCCTACAGGACACTTGTTGTTTGGATTGGGATGAAAATTAAAAACTTCCCGTTCTTCTTCACCCTCATTGATTGCTTTGTATATGTCAAGCAGGGTGATTTTGTCTGCGCTCCTAGAAAGGTGAGAGCCTCCGACCCCGGCTGCTGTTTCCACAAGGCCAGCCTTTTGCAACTGCAAGAGAATCTTTCTTATGATAACGGCATTTACGCCAGTGCTTGCAGAAATAAATTCCGAAGTAACGCGCCTATCTTTTTCAAAATATTCGATGCACAAAAGAGTATGCACTGCCGCTGTAAAACGAACACTAATTTTCATAAACTTACTATACCATTTTTTCCAAAATTTCACCAATGTCGCCATTTATGCATATTGCCCTGTCTGCGATTTCACGGGGAGAGACAGCTTCACCATAATTTATGCAGGCGTAAGTTGCGTTAGGATTTTTTAATGTCATTTGCCAGAAGGGATATTTTATAATTCCCGGAGTGTTTCCACCGACACCAAGTTCTAGAAAAAGAACTTTTCCGTCATTTTCCGCATGTCGTGTCTGCAAAAAATTTTCGTAGCGCTCTGCAGCCTCATACCAGCCTTCGTCCTGAACAAAAGAATCGTCAGCGCGAAGATTCATGCTCATAGGTTTTCCGCATACAGGACAGTGGGGAATAAGTTCTGTAGGAATTTGCATTTTTATAAGATTGCCCTTTTCATCTTTTTGACTTTCCCACATTGAACGAATCTGCTTTTCATTGTCGTAGGTTTTTTGATGGCAAGGTTTTGAACACTGAAAAAGTCCGTAATCGCCTTGTGTGTAATAGAGCCGCTTTTTATCAAAGCCCGCTTTCTGAAAGCAGTGGTCTACATTTGTCGTGATGACAAAATAATCCTTGTCGTGAACCAGATTGAGTAAATCGTCATAGATATTTTTTGCTGGATTCATGTAACGGTTTATCATAATGTAGCGTGACCAGTACGCCCAGTGTTCTTCAAGACTTTTGTAAGGATAAAAGCCCCCAGAGTACATGTCGGTAAATCCATATTTTTTTGCAAAGTCAGAAAAATATTTTTCAAAGCGCGCCCTTGAGTAGGTGAATCCTGCACTGGTAGAAAGTCCCGCTCCTGCTCCAATTATTACAGTGTCCGAAGATGCAAGCGCTTTTTTTAATTCGCTAATTTTTTCTGTCATATAAAAGCCCCCTGTAAATCGTCTCATCTTTTTCTCCAAAAACATTGAAGATAACTTTCATTCTATCGCCGGTATTTTCTTTCCATTCGCGCACAGTTTTAACCGCTATTTCTGCCGCCTTTTCTTGAGGAAAACAGAATACTCCAGTGGAGATGCAACAGAATGCGATTGAAGCGCATCCATTTTTTTTCGCAAGGTTCAGACAGCTTTTGTAGCAAGAAGCAAGCAGAACGCAGTCAAATTCGGTGAGTTTTCCTTTTACAATGGGCCCTACAGTATGGAGAACAAACTTGCAGGGAAGATTAAAGGCCGGAGTGATTTTTGCTTTTCCCGTCGGCTCTTCATGCCCTTGTTTTTCCATAATCTCTGCGCATACTTTTCTCAGTTGAATTCCTGCGAATGTATGAATGCAGTTGTCGATGCAAATATGATTGGGAATCCAGCAACCGGTCATTCCGCTGTTTGCCGCATTTACGATAGCGTCAACTTTTAGAGTGGTTATGTCGCCTCGCCAAAGATACAAATCACTTTCTAAAGGGACGCTCTCTAAATCATTAATATCTGTAATTCCCCGGGATTTGTTTTCTTCCGTTAAATATTCATTCTGCACAGTCAAAAAATCTTCGCTTGCAGGAAGTGGAGGACGGACATTTACAAGGGAGCGTAAAAGATATTTTTGTTCATCATCACTTTGAGGAATTTCAATGTTTGCATAATTAGGATTTTCTTCAATAAGATATTGAATTAAAAATTCTCTTCGTTCTTTTTGTGTCATGATTTCTCCCATAAAAAATCAAGAAGAAAACATAAGTTTTCGATTGACTTTTTATGCCCTTCCGCAATGGAATGAGGAAGGGCAGGTGATAAAAAGTTTGCAACGCAAACTTTGAGAAGATAAAAACTGACGCTATTTTAGGCAGTTTTTATCTTGCTCTCCTCGTATTAAAATTTAAACTCAACAATTGGTAAAAAATTTTCTCTTTCTTCAAGACCTTTTACATGTCCCAGATTTGAAAGTGAACCTTGTATATTCTTAAGATAAAAGACTTTGAAAATAGGATTATTAGGATTGGCATTATAAAGCTCTCTAACAATTACGCTTTTTTTCATAATAGCTTCTTTTATTTTTAGAGTTTCGTCGTTTTCATCGGGAAAAACAACTTCGGCGCTAAAACGAATCCATGGGGTAGTGATTTCATCTTCTTGCAGCTTGCTTGCGCATAAATCTACATAAGGATTTTTTTGCAGTTCTGCATACATTGCTTTTTCGCAGTTTGTGCAAAACCAGAGTTTATTGTCGCTCACAATCATATACTGAACAGGTCTAACCTTTGGCTTTCCGTCCAATCCGATTGTCGCAAGATATTGAAGACCCACTTTGTCCAAATATGAAGCTATGTCATTTATTGTCAGTTTATTTTCCATAAGTAACTCCATGAATATCGCTTCTTTTTCGTAAGTCATCCAAGGCTTTACCCATCGCATTTGCAAGAGGTTTGAACATATCAGGAAAATCCGAGGTGTCCATAACACGAACTGTATGCTCCTTGTTTACATAAAGGATTCCTGCTCTGCCAACAATCATATGCGCCTCCTCCTTGGGTAAATCTGTTACCCATAATTAGTGTTTTTCTGTAAAGCGTTGTTCTATTAACCTTACAACTTAGAATATAAAGTATTTCTGATGTAATGTCAATAGAACAGTCAAAATTATTTTCTATTTTTTCATTTTGACTTATTGCAATAATCCTATAACAAAGGCTTTAAAGCGAATGTCGCAGTCATGCTGTGCCACCGTTTAAGTTCTAGTTATGCATCTTTTCTGCCCACAGTCTTCTTTCGACTAACATTTGTCACCCTCAGGCAAAGGTGCTTCTGTTGTAACACCTTTAATTTTATGCTATACTCTCTGCAAACAGGAGGCATTGTATGCAGTTTGTGGAAGGCGGTGTTACTGCTCCCAAAGGTTTTACGGCTAACGGTATGTTGTGCGGTCTTAGGAAGGGACGCACAAAAAACGATACTGCCCTTGTCTTTAGCGAAGTGCCCTGTACGGCTTCGGGCGTTTTTACTCAGAATCGGGTAAAGGCGGAATGCGTAAAGCTTACCATGCAGAACATTTCTGATGGAACTGCTCAGGCTGCCATTGCAAATTCGGGAATTGCAAATGCATGCACAGGTGCCCAGGGCTACAAAAATGCGGAACGAATGGCTGCCGCTGTTGCAAATCAGCTTAAGATAAAAAAGGAAGATGTAATTGTCTGCTCCACTGGTGTAATCGGCATGCAACTTCCTGTAGAAAAAATAGAAGAAAACATTTCTACTCTTGCAGGTGGTCTTAGCCGCGAAAACCATGTGCAGGCTAGGGAAGCCATAATGACAACTGACACCCACTACAAGGAGTGCGCCGTTCAGACTCTTATTGGCGGTAAGACAGTTACAATTGGTGCAATGTGCAAGGGTAGTGGAATGATTCACATCAACATGGGTACCATGCTCAGTTTTGTTACCACCGACTGTGCAATTTCTTCTGCAATGCTAAGAAAGGCTCTTCTTTCCAGCATTCAGGGAACATACAACTGCGTTTCTGTAGATGGCGACACTTCTACAAACGACACTCTTACCATAATGGCAAACGGTCTTGCAGGCAACGAGTGCATTCAGTCAGAAGGAAAAGACTTTGACGCATTTTACGAAGCCCTTAACACCCTTAACACCGAGATGGCAAAAAAAATTGCAGGCGACGGCGAGGGTGCAACACATCTTATTGAATGTGTGGTAAGCGGAGCAAAAACTGTGGAATCGGCACGGTTACTTGCAAAGAGCGTAGTCTCATCATCTTTGGTAAAGGCAATGTTCTACGGAAGAGATGCAAACTTCGGACGCATTCTGTGTGCAATGGGTTACTCGGGAGAGGTCTTTAGTCCTGAGCGTACTGTAATTTCACTTTGCAGTACAAAGGGTGCAAGGCGTCATGGTGCAACAGATGTGCTGGGCGAACCTGAAGGCAAGGAAGAGTGCATAAGAGTCTTTGATCACGGAGTTCCCCTTGACTTTGACGAAGTGCGTGCAAAAGAAATCCTTTCTGAGGATGAAGTTCGAGTGCGTGTTCTGCTGGAAGACGGAACTGCACAAGGCGTTGCATGGGGATGCGACTTAACATATGATTATGTTAAAATCAACGGCGACTACAGAACTTAAGTGTAAACACAGGAGCATAAAATGGCTGACAATATAGACAACAATCCCAGACTAGACAACGAGCACTGGTCGGGAGTTCTTTCTCAGGCACTTCCATATTTTAAACATTGGGTTGGAAAAATTGTCGTTGTAAAATACGGCGGAAACGCAATGTTGGACGACAAGCTTAAGGCTGATGTTATGGAAGACATTGTTCTTCTTAATACAATCGGAATCCATGTAGTGCTTGTTCACGGTGGCGGTCCTGAAATAAACCACATGCTTGAGCGCGTTGGAAAGGAAAGCAAATTCATAAACGGATTGCGCTACACCGATGCCGAGACCATGGACATAGTTCAAATGGTTCTTACTGGAAAACTTAACAAGGAAATCGTGGGTCTTCTTTTGCAGAAGGGAGGTCGTGCAGTAGGATTAAGCGGAGTTGATGCAGGACTTCTTCGGGCAAAAAAAATAGACAAGGGCGGAGTTGATTTGGGCTTTGTAGGAGAAGTTACGGAAGTTCATCCCGAAATACTTACTTCCCTTCTTGCTCAGGGATTCATTCCTGTGGTGTCTACAGTTGCTTTAGGTGAATCTGGTGATACAAACCGTTACAACATAAATGCAGATACTGCTGCTGCAAAAATTGCGGTTGCCCTTGAGGCTGAAAAATTTGTTCAGCTTACAAATGTGCCGGGAGTTCTTAGGGATGTAAATGATCCGTCATCGCTCATCCAGCGCATTCATGTAAATGATGTTCCTGAACTTATAGAGAAGGGTGTCATTGCAGGCGGTATGATTCCCAAAATTGAATGCTGTCTGGTTGCCCGTAATGGAGGAGTTCCCCGTACGCACATTATAGACGGCCGCGTTCCTCATTCTCTGCTTATAGAAATGTTTAGCGATCGCGGTATTGGCACAATGTTGTATTAAATGGTTTTTTAGTGAGGATTTTAATATGGGAAGTAAGACTGTTGTAAATAATTATGGTTCTTTTGATGTTACATTTAAAAAGGGCAGGGGCTCTACCCTTACCGATGTAAACGGAAAAAAATATATTGATTTTCTTTCGGGCATTGCGGTTAACTGTCTGGGTCATAACTATCGCCCTCTTGTAAAGGCTCTTTCTAGACAGGCTTCTAGGCAGATTCACATTTGCAATTATTTTTTAAGCGATGTGGGTGTTGCCTATGCAAACGAACTTCTTACCGCAACAGGTTTTGACGGAGTCTTCTTTGGAAACAGCGGCGCCGAAGCAAACGAGGCTGCAATAAAACTGGCACGCAAATACGGTCAGCTTAACGGCGGTGCAAAAAGAAAAACAATCGTTACGCTGGAAAACTCCTTTCACGGAAGGACTCTTGCAACAATAAAGGCAACAGGTCAGGATAAGTTCCACCCAGAATGCTTTGAGCCATATCCAGAAGGATTTAAGACTATAAAGGCAAACGATTACGAAGCTATAAAGACAGCCTTTGACGACACAACGGCAGCCCTTATGGTTGAATGCGTACAGGGTGAAGGCGGAGTAAACCTTCTTGATTCCGCTTGGATTCAGGAAGCAAGTGCGGCCGCAAGAAAAGCTGGTGCCATAGTAATTGCAGATGAAGTGCAGACGGGCATGGGAAGAACAGGAAGTCTTCTTGCCAGCGAGCAGCTTCAGTTTAACCCAGAAGTAGTAACCCTTGCCAAGGGAATTGCTGGCGGTGTGCCCATGGGTGCATGCCTCTTTAGGGGAAACGCAAACGAAGTATTTGCCGCAGGAGACCATCAGTCTACATTTGGCGGAAACCCTCTTGCTTGTGCCGCAGCTCGGGTTGTCTTAAAGACTCTTACTTCTCCAGACTTTCTTGCAAAGGTTACCCAAAAGGGCGACTTCATGCGCTCAGAAATTAGTTCATGGGATATTCCCTTTGTAAAGGACATAAGGGGACTTGGTCTTATGACAGGTGTAGAAATTGCCGGAGACCCAGTAGTCTTTGAAAAAAAGTGCCTTGAAAACGGGCTTCTGTTTTCTACCGCTGGTTCAAATGTGTTAAGGCTTGTTCCTCCGTTAAACATTTCCATGTCCGAGCTAAAGCAGGGACTTGCCATTCTGCACGATGTCCTAGTAGGATAGCCCTATGAGCAAAAGGATTGTTCCGGTTTTTTTCGTGCTAGTGGTGGCGGCTCTTGCGGTTGTGTTCATAGCACGCACATATTTAAAAGATTCCGCTCCAGAAGTAACATCTTCCCGAGTTGTTGCTCCACAGGTTACGGTGCGTTCGGAACAGTCCTCATCAGATTCATTTGTAATGAGTGACGACACACCCCTTACTTCTTTGGTCTCTTTAAAAAATGACGAAACTCTTTTGAGCATAGTGAGCATGGACTTTAACGGCGACGGTTACGAAGACCAGGTTAACTCAATCCGTACTGCTTCAAGTCCTTACATTCAGTTGCTTGTGGGACTTTACAATCCTGGCTCAGGACGATACGACCGTTCCGCTCTGATTGCAACTTCTGTTACCCAGGTGCGAACTTTTACATACACTGGAATGGATTTGACTGGCGACCACAGAACTGCTCTTGTGTATCAGGGCTTTACCGAAAACGGAAACTCCGTGCTTGCGGCATATTTTATTACTGGTACGGGAGAAAGCGCCCGTCTTGTTCAGATTGCGTCATTTGAGGCTGACGGAACAATTTATGTCCAGCAGGTAGACCGTTACGATGCATACGAAAGAAGTCAGGCAACTGGTGCCAGCTATCCCATTTGGGTTTACAGCACTGACACTCAGTCTGCAAACAATGACCAGCTTCAGACTGAATACGACTGGAACGCTTCTGCAGGACGCTACACTCAGGTTTATCAAAGGCGCGAGGCTGGAGTTCGTCTTGCAGCCCGTGAGTTTGAACGAATACAGGACGGCACTGTAGAAACATTTTCCGCTTTTCTTAACGGACTGTGGCATAAAACCGACGCTTCCTCTGATGACTTTTACATCTTCTTTGATGACGATGCAATGGAAGTGATTTTCTTTCAGGACGAAACTGAAGAAGTTTATACATGGGTAAGTTCAAACCTTCGCAGAAACGGCATGTACCTTACAGCAGTGAATCAGGGAATAGAAAATTTGCAGAGGCGTGTTGATGTTTCTCTTCGCTTAATAGACACTGTAAACATTCGCATACAGGATGATCTTCGTATGCTTATTGGAGAAAATTCTACATGGGATGGAGAGTACAAGAAAGTTTCCCAGTCAGCGGTTTTAAAGACTCCTTCTACAGAATCTTCCGCTACCGACTTTGTGGACGCTCTTGTTCAGGGTGGTGAATGGGCTTCTGCAGACGGAACAAAATTTTCATTTAGCAAGGGTAAGTACTTTGCCGAGGGAGACTCTATTTCTGATTCTGGAAGCTATACTCCCCTTGAGGCTTTTGGCTCTCCCTACATTCAGCTTCGTTCTCAGAATGCAGACTCTCTGCTTACGGGAACATACAGGCTTTCATACGGTCCTGTAGATTCTTCATCAGCTTCTGCAGCGTCTTCCGTTATAATGTTGCAGCCCTGCAGACTTACTCCTTCCGAAGAAGAAAGTCTTGAGGCTTCCCCCCTTATGCTGACCAGATGAGTTATTTCTTAGAGCTTGGCCTATATGCTTTCTAGATGAACTAGGTGACTATGAAAGTCTCCTTGCTGACGGTTAAGGAGTAGTCCTCCGTTCATCAGAGTGCTTCCGCTCCAAATGCCTCCATCGCTTTTGCTTCCCATGCTGTCAAGAATTGTTACCCTGTAGTGCCTTGATTCGTCCAGTCCCCTAAGAAGAACTTTTTGCCCATGAAGGTTAGGATGGTTTAAGACATGCACAACTGTAAGAAGGGCTTCGCTTTTGTCTTTTTTTATTACGCACCATGCATCCCATTCCTTGTTTTGCGAATAAGATGCAATGCGGTAATAGTCTCCGCTTTGTATTAGCGTTCCGTATTTTTTGTAAAGACCAACTTGTTCAGGAATTAAGGCTCTGTCTTCCTGAGAAATTTTTGTAATGTCCAGTTCGTAGCCGAAAGTTCCTGCAAGGGCAACAAAGCCTCTTGTTCTAAAGGGGGTTGTTCTTCCGCAAGCGTGATTGGGACAGGTGCTTACATGTGCGCCTATTGCAGACAGTGGATAAACTAGGGCTGTTCCTTCCTGAATAAGAAGACGCTCTATTGCGTCAGTGTCATCGCTGCACCATATCTGTGGACTGTAGTAAAGCATGCCAGCATCAAATCTTGCTCCTCCGGCGGAACAGTTTTCCAAAAGCAGATGGGGAAATTCCGTAACAAGTTTTTCCTGCAGGGCGTAAACTGCAAGCACATAGCGGTGAAAGAGTTCCCCTGAATTTTCAGAGTTAAGAAGAATGCTCCCTGCATCGGTAAGGGGGCGGTTCATGTCCCACTTTACATATTCTATGTTTACGCTTTTTAAAATGCTGCTTATTCTTTCGTACACATAGTCGCAGACTTCCTGCCTTGTAAGGTCAAGCACATATTGGGCACGGCTTAGAGCTGCTTTTCTTCCTTGTATGCAAAGAGCCCAGTCTGGATGTGAACGGTAAAGGTCGCTGTCTGGAGAAATCATTTCTGGTTCAAACCAGATTCCAAATTTAAGTCCAAGAGAATTTATTTTTTCAACAAGGGGTTTTAGTCCACCTTTTAATTTTGTTTCGTTTACAAACCAGTCGCCCAAAGATGACTCATCGCTGTTTCTTTTTCCAAACCAGCCGTCGTCCATAACAAGCATTTCTATGCCGTTTTTTGCGGCCTCTTTTGCAATGTCCAAAAGTTTTTTTTCGTCAAAGTCAAAGTATGTCGCTTCCCAGTTGTTAATCAGAACTGGGCGTATCTTGTTTATGTATTCTCCCCGTATAAGGTGATTCCGCCATGTGTCGTGAAAAGTGCGGCTCATCTTTCCCAGTCCTTCGTCTGAATACACAAGAACTGCTTCTGGTGCCGTAAAGGATTTTTTTGCTTCCAGTTTCCATGCAAAGTTTTCGCTGTTTATTCCAGTTACGGCTCTTGTTGTTTCAAACTGATTTACTTCTGCCTGTGAAATGAAGTTGCCTGAATAGACAAGTGAAAGTGCATAAACTTCGCCCTGACTATAGTCTGCATTTTTTGAGGCAAGAGCAATAAAACTGTGCTGCTGCTGGCTTGTTTCTCCTCTAAGGGAAGAGACAGAAACTTTTCCGTGAAGCAGGGGAGTCCTTTCTATGTGTCTTTCTCTGGCCCACGAACCGTTAAGCGAAATAAAGTCAAAATCGGCTCGGTCAATGTCAAGACATGCGGAATAGACTTTTGTAAGGGTAAGTGTCCTGTCAGAATTGTTTGTTATGGTTACGCTTCGTGCAATGGAATCAAGACCTTTAAAGATTGAATAGTATAGGTCTACGGAAAGTGAAAGTACTTTGTCTTCGCAGTGTATGATTAGAGTCTGGCATCCGTCGCCCTCTGTTGTTGCAGGAAGCCCTTTTAGTTTAGGCTTTGAATTTATTATTTCGTAAGATACATAGGACAGTTTAACGGCACTCTGTCCTCTTTCGTTTTTTACATTCAGGCAGCTTTCCCTAAAGTCTCCTATTCCTCCTGTGGAATATTCAAATCGGCAAGAGTCGTAGAAGGCAACCCTGTCTCTTTCGTTTTTTGACGGCAAAAAGGGATGTTCGTCTGTGCGCAGAAGGTGCTGAAGATTGTCTTTTGCGCACAGTTTTTTTCCGTAGTGGATGTGGGTTACAAATCCTTCTGTATCAGTAATGCCAATGTAATATCCCGTGCTTTCTGTTTCTATACAGAAGACTCTGGATTCCGCACTGAATGTAATGGGCATGACTAGCGCTCGGGAAGTGAAGCAAAGTCTATCCAGTCAATCAGAACTGGAACATCAAGATTGCTTCCTACAGATTTACCCTGAACGGTAATGTCAAAACTCTTTGCCCTGTTGAAGGGTGATGCGTTTGAAACATCGAATGTGCCTGTTTTTCTTCCAAGATAGAATGTCTGGTGGCCAAGGTTGATTGTAACTGTTTTCCAACCTGTTCCAAAGTCTTGGAAAGAAACATCCTTAAGAATGCCTTCCAGTCTTGCAACATTTCCGTTTACATCGGTAACTTGAAAGTTGATTATTCCGTTAAAGCTGTCATCGTTGTTGTATGCAAGTTCCATGGGAATGTACATGCGTACCCTGATGATTGACTGTGAAATGTTCTGGGGATTAATTCCGTTGTCTGAAATGTCAAAGGAAATTGTGTTGACTGAATCGTCTTCGTCCAGCTTGAGGTTTGCCGCAATAATCTTGTCGTCTTCAGAGTCTTCAAGAAGTACAGCAGATTTTTGTGTCACATTTGCAGAACCCTTTAAAAGCCTTACGCTGATGTCGCCGTTCTGCACATAGTATTCGCCCTTTGCAACTGACCATGGGGCATTGTGGGCGTTTGCAAAATTTGCCGTAACAAGGGATTCTTCTAAGTCAAGTTTATATGCTTCGGCAAGTGCTTCTTTGGGGATTGCGTCTATGCCTGTAGCCGTTGAATTGTTGTAACCGAGTTTTTCTGTGGTAGAGCAGGAACAGAGTGCAGCCGCCGCTAAAACCGCTGTTGTAAAAAATACGCTTCTTTTCATCTAAGAGCCTCCATCTCTTACTATAACACATTATCTAAATAAATGTAACTGACCAAAAAATTACATTCTGTAATTTCTTAATCGTAAGCTTTTAAGAAAATGCCGCAACATTCGTGCCACTCTCTTTTTTAGGTGGACTTGACAGACATGGAAAATGATGTTACTATGCATAGTAGGAAAACACAACAATGAACATGAAGGCATACTTTTACTTTAGCTTTTATTATTTCTCTTCACCCAAGCGGAGGTTTCGCTAGAATGCGACTGTTGTGTTACCGCCAGTAAAGGTAATTGCAAGGAACCTTCCGCAAAACGGAAGGTTCCTTTTTTTTTACCCAAAACAGATTTTAGAATAAAAACAAGGAGGCTCAAAATGATTATTATTCTAAAAAAAGGCGTCCCTAAAAATCAGATTATGGATTTTGTAAAGGATGTGGAAAAACTTGGCGTAGGCGTTCAGCTTAACGAAGGAACACAGACTGTTCTTGGACTTTTGGGAGACACTTCAAAAATAAATCCCCGGGACTTTCTGGTTAACGACATTGTAGAAGGTGCAGAAAGAGTTTCGGCCCCTTACAAAATGGCAAGCCGTTCCTTTCATCCAGAAGACAGTATTATAACCGTAGGTGCAAATCAGCAGGGGGTAACTCCTTGTACCATTGGAGACGGAACTGCAGTTGCCCTTATTGCAGGCCCCTGCTCAGTAGAAAGCGAAGAGCAGATTATGAGTGCCGCCATGGCAGTAAAAAAGGCTGGTGCTAGAATTTTAAGAGGCGGTGCCTTTAAGCCAAGAACTTCTCCCTACAGTTTTCAGGGACTGGGAAAGGAAGGCATAGACCTACTAATTAAGGCAAAGAAAGAAACAGGACTTCCTATCTGTTCAGAAATTATGGATTTGGGAAAACTTGATCTCTTTGCAGATGTTGATCTGATTCAGGTTGGAGCGCGTAATTTTCAGAACTTTGATCTGCTTAAGGAACTGGGCAAGGCTAAAAAACCGATTCTTTTAAAGAGGGGACTTTCTGGAACCATAAACGAATTTTTAATGTCGGCGGAATACATAATGGCAAACGGAAACGAGGAAGTAATTTTGTGCGAAAGGGGAATAAGGACATTTGACACCTACACCCGTAACTGCCTTGACTTAAGCGCCGTTCCCTTCCTTCACAAAGAAACCCATCTGCCGGTAATTGTTGACCCTAGCCATGCATGCGGAATTAGGTGGATGGTTCCTCACCTTGCAAAAGCCGCAGTTGCCATTGGTGCCGACGGTTTGGAAGTTGAGGTTCACTGCAATCCCGAAAAGGCTTTGAGTGACGGTTCCCAGCAACTTACTCCCGCACTTTTTGAAGAACTTACAAGAACACTTTCTAGAATTGCGGCTGTTGACGAACGCACGCTCTAGCGTTACTGTAAGGCGTGGGGTAAAAGATGAAAAAACTTAACGAAATGACATACGGAATCGTGGGCGTGGGACTTATGGGCGGTTCTCTTGCAAAGGCCATTAGGCAGAATGTTCTGGGGACTCCCGGCGCTAAGGGAAAAATTTTTGGCTGCGATATAAACAAATCCTCCTTGGAAGAAGCCAGAAATTCTTTTGTAATAGACGAAGCCTTTACCCTTGACCAGGTGGACATGATGCTGTGCGACTGCGATTTTGTGTATGTCTGTCTTTACCCTGACGCCACAGTGCGCTTTCTTTGCCAACACAGGGCGGCCTTTAAAAGGGGAGCCATTGTTTCTGACATAAGCGGAGTTAAGGCCAACCTCTTTAAACATCTGGACGAAATTCTTCGTGAAGACACTGACTTTATTCCCGGTCACCCCATGGCAGGAAACGAAAGAGAAGGATTTTCTTATTCATCAGGTTCGATTTTTAAAAACCATAATTACATTCTAATGCCGCTGGAGCAGAACAGAAGTGAAAGTGTGGAACTGTTTAGGCTCCTTATTGCAGAAATGGGATTTACTCGGATTGTTACGGCAGATGCCCACATTCATGATCACAAAATTGCATTTACTTCTCAACTGTGTCATGTAATTGCTTCGGCCCTTGTTGATAGTGCGGAAGACACAAGCGTTACCGCATTTGGAGGTGGAAGTTTTGAAGACCTTACTAGAATTGCCCTTATAAATGCCCCCCTTTGGACTGAACTTTTTCTTGCCAACAAGGAGGAACTTCTGTCTCACATAGGTGCATTTGAGTCTTCCCTTGGGGAGTTGAAGAAACTTATTGCAGAAAACGATGCAAAGGGACTTGAGGCCTATCTTTCCCAAGTTAGGCAGAAACGCAGCCAGATGACTTTAAAGGCTTAGGAATTTACCGTTGACCGCCGTCTGCAAAAGGCATATACTTGTCTTACTATGAACAAAGATTTTGAGACATTGGACAGTGTTGTAGGACGCATTCCTGACTTTCCCAAGCCGGGAGTCCTCTTTTACGACATTACTGGAATACTTCGCCATCCTGAGGCATTTAAGTACTGCATAGACCGCATGGTTGAAATCTACGGTAGCAAGAAAATTGACGCTGTTGCGGGAATCGAAAGCAGGGGATTTATTTTTGCGGCCCCCTTTGCAGAACGCATGGGAATCCCCCTTATCCTTATTCGCAAGAAGGGAAAACTTCCTGGTAAAACTTATTCCTGCAAGTATGCCCTAGAGTATGGCTCTGCAGAAGTTGAGGTTCACTGTGCCGACATTCAGAAGGGACAGAACATTCTTCTTATAGACGACCTTATTGCCACAGGCGGAACCCTTAAGGCTGCCTGCAATCTGGTGGAGCAGGGTGGTGCTACCGTAACCGATGTCTTTGGCATTATAGGGCTTCCCTTCCTTAACTACGAGAAGGCACTTTCTCCACTTACGGTTACTACACTTGTAAACTATTCATCCGAAAAGATGTAGGGTAAATTAGGGGAATCAAATTCGCCTATTGAATTTATTGCAAAAAAGCGGTATATTTGCCGCATAATCTTTCTATAAAGATAGGAGTTTTTTATGGCAGATGTAAGAGTTGCTATTAATGGTTTCGGCCGCATCGGTCGTTTGGCTTTCCGTCAGATGTTTGACGCCAAAGGTTATGAAGTAGTTGCAATCAACGACCTGACAAGCCCCAAAATGCTTGCCCACCTCTTGAAGTATGACACCGCTCAGGGTGGATTTGCTGGAAAAATCGGTGAAGGAAAGCACACAGTTTCTGCTACAGATGATTCAATCATCGTAGACGGAAAAGAAATCAAAATCTACGCTGAAAAAGATGCAGCTAACTGTCCTTGGGCAGCAAACAAGGTAGATGTTGTACTTGAATGTACAGGTTTCTACACATCAAAGGATAAGGCACAGGCTCACATTACAGCTGGTGCACGCAAGGTTGTAATTTCAGCTCCTGCTGGAAACGATCTTCCTACAATCGTTTACAATGTAAACCACAAGACTCTGACAAAGAACGACAACATTATTTCTGCCGCTTCTTGTACAACAAACTGTCTGGCTCCAATGGCTAAGGCTCTTAACGATGCATTCCCCATTCAGTCTGGCATTATGGCAACAATCCACGCTTACACTGGCGACCAGATGATTCTTGACGGTCCTCAGAGAAAGGGTGACCTTCGCCGCTCACGCGCAGGCGCACAGAACATTGTTCCTAACTCAACAGGTGCTGCAAAGGCTATCGGTCTTGTAATTCCTGAACTGAACGGAAAACTTATCGGTTCTGCACAGCGTGTTCCTGTTCCAACAGGTTCTACAACAATCCTTACCGCTGTTGTTAAGGGCAACGATGTAACAAAAGAGTCAATCAATGCCGCAATGAAGAAGGCTTCTGATCCCGAGACATTCGGATACAACGAAGACGAAATTGTTTCTTCTGATGTTATTGGAATGCGCTACGGCTCACTCTTCGATGCTACTCAGACAATGGTAACAAAGATTGCTGACGGCCTCTTTGAAGTACAGGTTGTTTCTTGGTACGACAACGAGAACAGCTACACTTCTCAGATGGTAAGAACTATCAAATACTTCTCTGAGAACTGCTAAGTAGTTTTTCTACTGGTAAATAGGCACTGGTCTTGGGACTGGTGCCTTTTTTTGTTTAGACCGTATTTGATAGTTCTTTCATATTTTACTTGTCGCGTTAAAAAGGCTCCTGCACCGCCACACGCCCCTGCTATGGCGGTGGGTAAGAACTATCAAATACTTCTCTGAGAACTGCTAAGTAGTTTTTCTGCTAGTAAATAGGCACTGGTCTTGGGACTGGTGCCTTTTTTTTATGTAGAAAAAAAAGGAAAAATGTTTTATACTATTTTTATGCAGTCGAAATTAGATAATTGGCTAAACAGCAGTGAATATCTTTCTCTATTGAACCGTATGAGAACATCCATTGCGAAAGGGGCAGCTGCATCAAAAAGTGAAGCAGAAACAGCTTCCATCTTTGAGAAAAATCTATATTTTACAATTAGAAATGAAACCGGAATTGAACTGGAATTTAACAGAGAAACCTAAGTTGACAATATAAATCATAGGTTCTCGGGGCTAAAAAAAAGAACTTCTGGTAAAGGGCGTCTGGATGCAGTTGTCAATAATTTGATAATTGAGTACAAGCATAATTCAAGACTTGTGTCGGAGGACGATGTAAGCAAGGCAACCTTTCAAGTGGAAGATTATCTGAACGCATTATATAAAAATGAGGGCACAAAATATAATGCAATTTTAACGGATGGTTTAAAAATTTCTTACTTTTCATTTGTAGGTGAAAATGTTGAGCATTCGTCATTAAGGGACTTCTCCGTAAAAGATTTGGATACAATAATTAAGGCCATATTAAGCAATAATACAAAAACATTTGTTCCTCAGAATATCCTTAAAGATTTTTCCATCTATACAAATGCAGATACGGTTTCAAAACAGCTTGCAAAGGAATTATTCTCTCTGATTACAACATCTCCAACAGAAAAGACATTGATGCTCCTTAATGAGTGGGAAAACCTAATGCATCTGTCGGTAAATAATGACAGTGGGCAAAGTAATGATATTGAAAAAAGACGAAAAGACCTATCCTTAATTTTCGACCTTACAATTAACAGTTCAGAAACGGAATATAAAGCCCTTTATGCTTTGCAGACAACTTATGCAATTATAGTTAAGCTGATTGCATGCAAGGTCATTGACAGATTAAATTATAACAATAAATCATCTTCGTATTTTGATTTAAGTCAGATTTCCTCTGCCGACCTCCAGAAGTTCCTAAGTGATGTGGAAGACGGATACTCCTATAAAAGCAATAATATCGACAACCTTTTGGAGGGAGACTTCTTTTCATGGTATTCAGACAGAAATCAATGGAATGATAAAATATATAAGTGCATAAAGGAATCCATTCAGATAATTGATACATATTCTGCGTTTTCATTTAATGTTCGTTATAATCCGATTGATATTTTTAAAGATTTATACATGAGTATTATACCCAAATCAATACGCCACTCCATGGGGGAGTATTTTACGCCCAAATGGCTTTCCGATTATGTTGTCGAAAACAGCACCCGAAATTTAAGGTCTGGTTGGAAGGCTATAGATCCCTGCTGCGGTTCGGGAATTTTCATCATTTCTATGATAAGAAAAATTGTAGGCGATAGAGAACTTGTAAACATTTCTGACGAGGAAAAAGAGAGTTTAAAGAAAGAAATCCTCTCGCGGGTGTATGGCATTGACATAAATCCTCTTAGTGTGCTTTCTGCAAGAGTCGGTTATTTCATGGCACTTTTACCGTTTGGAAAAGTTTCTGATATTGAAATTCCTGTCTATTTGGGAGACTCTGAACTGACCCCATAAATTAGGACACCCACGGAGGTGTAAAATGGGGAATAAT
>CALCRU010000007.1 GCA_937894335.1 uncultured Treponema sp.
ATTCGTGCGGAGGGTTCAATACCCCGACGCTCTGCGTCGAAATAAAGGGTATTGAATCCGACTGCAATACCTTATGAGAACACCATACCTCGACGCTCTGCGTCGAGTGTTGGTGATTAGTGTCTGTAGGGGCCATTGTGAGGACCCCCGAAGTTCTGATGATTCATGCCCTGCCTGTTCTGCATTCCAGATCCGTTTTGTCTATTCTGTGCAATGACCGAAACAGACTGCCCCTTGAAGCTGTCGCTCTGTGAATGCAGGATAAGGCTTCCGTTTGTGTACCTGTCAGCTTCCCTTGCTTCAAGAACAGTCTTCATCTTTGACTTGTCCCTTACCAGTCCGATTACTCCCGTCATGAGGGCGACAAAAAGTGCAAATGCTCCCAGCGGAAGAGCTACATCTGGACTTTCAGAAAGAGACATGAGTCCAAAGGCGGCAAGGGCTGCAATGGCAAGTGCAATGAAAAAGTTTCTAAAAAATCTTGCGGCGGCCTTTCCCTTGCTGGAGGGAAGGTTTCCCACGGTCTTTCCTGTCTGACCGTTTACTGCAAAAGTGTAAAGCGCGTCATTGCATTTTGTATTTAGTATGTAGACCGGTAAAAGTCCGTACCTAACAGTTCCTTTCTGAAGGGAGATGTTTTTTGAAGCTAGGGACACTGACTCGTAACCCTTAACTGTTCCCCTAAGGGCGCTTAGGAATGTGGCGGCGCATCTTGTGTTTGCACGGGGAAAACATTCTTCCGCACTTACATCGTGAATATCGGCATAGTAACCTGGAAGAAATCCTGTTGAAAATTCTGTAAGGCTTGCATAGTCGTAGGGTTCAATGGAATCCATAAGTTTGTCGTCCATCTGTCTTGATGCGTCTACAGGAACACCGTTGAAGCTTATTTCTCCAGAGCGTTCGCACAGATAGCTTTTTGTTATTCTAACTGTTTCGTCTCCCCTCTGTTCCGTGTGGGAAGAACTTGCGTTAAATGTGGCAGAGCCAACGGCAGTACCGTCAAAAAACCAGAATGGAACATAGATTCCCTTTGCTTCTTCAAGGTGATTTTCTTCTGCAAATTTCTTTGGAAGCAGGGGCTTTTTTCTATAAAATTCTTTTAGGGCCTTTACAGCCTCTTCTTTTTTTAGCTTAAACGGAATGATGTAGTCTGGCCTAAGTGACCCCTGAAACTGTGTTTCTACAATTGTTGGATTGTCGCAGTAGGGGCAACTGGTGGCGGCTGTCTGACTGTCGCAGATGATTGTGGCTCCGCAAGAAGGGCAGTTGTATTCCCTTATGGCATGGGCGTCTTCTCCCCAGTCGTTGGAAGTGCTTTCTGTCTTCCATTCAGTGTTTCCATCAAATCCCGCAGAATGTTCCGAAGCAATCTGGTCGGGATCAAAGGTGCTGTTGCAGTATGAACACAAGAGTTTTCCGCTGGCGGCGTCAAAAGCAAGGGGACCACCGCAGGACGGACAGGTATAATTCTGAACATTTGCCATACAAACTTCCTTACAAATAAGTATAACAAGGGGACTTTTGGGCTGTCAAGAAACGCCTTGTTATTTTTGGGAAAATTTGCTATTCTGTAAATACTATGAATAAGACAGCACGAAGCCACAGACGATTTTCAACCGCAGTTTTTTGCGTTTTATTGGTGAGCATGTTTTCATCTCCGCTAACTTCCGCTTTTGCTCAGAATGTTACAACTACAGAAAGGCGCACTGTTACCGAATCCGCTGACGGCCTTACACGAAAAGTTACCGTAACCCGCGTTGTAACTGTTACAGAAGTTACAAATGTTACAGAAGATTTGGACGGTTCTGAATATGTGGAAGAGGGAACTTCTTCTTCTGAGTCACGGACAGAAAATACTGAAACTTTCTCAGGTGCCGCTGCCCGAGCACAGGAACTTCCCGAATCAGAAGATCCAAACCTTGATGCTGTTATAGACGGAACTTCACTCCGCCACCTTACTGTTACAAAACAGGTTCACACCGTTACCGAAGAAACTGTTACCGGCGTGTCTGATTCCGAGAATGCTGCAGAAAATGCACAGACTGAATCTGAAAGCCAGGCTGTTGAGCAGAATACTCATACGGAAACAACTACCACCACAACTACTACTACAGAAGAAATTCCCGAAGAGCCTGTAGAAGAACCTGCACAGGAAGAAGCTCCAGTTGCTGAGCCAGAACCCGAACCCGAACCCGAACCCGAACCCGAACCAGTTGCAGAAGAACCTGCCTCTGAACCAGTAGAAGAAGCTCCTGTTACAGAAACAACAACCGTAAAGAAGACTACAACAACTACCACCACAACAACTACTACTACAGAAGAAATTCCCGAAGAACCTGCACAGGAAGAAGCTCCAGTTGCTGAGCCAGAACCAGTTGCAGAACCTGAACCAGAGCCTGTTGCAGAAGAACCTGCCTCTGAACCCATAGAAGAAGCTCCTGTTACAGAAACAACAAGCGTAAAGAAGACTACAACAACAGTAACCACAACAACTACTACTACAGAAGAAATTCCCGAAGAACCTGTAGAAGAACCTGCACAGGAAGAAGCTCCAGTTGCTGAGCCCGAACCCGAACCTGAGCCCGTTGCAGAACCTGAACCAGAGCCTGAAAAAGTTACCACTACAGTAACCGTAGTTCAGACTACTACAACTACGACTACAGAAAGTTCTGAGCCAAAAACATGGACCATAACCGTGGACGACATTTACTTTGACCCTGATTCAGCCACATTCAAGACTCTTTCTGCTGAGCAGATAAAGCACAACAACGAAGTAATAGACAGCGTTGCTCGACAGATTATTGCTTTGGATGGCAAGGTTGATGTAGAGGTTGTTGGTCACGCAAACAATGTTACCAACACTGAAAGGGAACACAGAGAAGAACTCATTCCGCTTTCCCTCTACCGTGCCGAAGTAATCCGTCAGAAACTTATTAGCAAGGGTGTTCCTGCAGAATCCCTTACTTCTGTTCCTATGGGCGGAACCGATCCTGTAACGGCTTGGAAAGATAGACCCAACTGGTGGAAGAACCGCCGCGTAGACTTTGTAGTAACTCAGACTGACTCAGTTACAGTTACCACAAACCACACAACAGGGTTGGAGGAAGAAGAAGACGGACGCAAGACCTGGACTATCTCTGTAGACAACATCTACTTTGACCCTGATGCCGCTACATTCAAGACCCTTACTCCTGAGCAGATAAAGAGCAACAACGAAACTCTTGACAGTGTTGCCCGTCAGGTACTCGCATTAGGAAAGGATGTAAAGGTTAAGGTTGTAGGACATGCAAACAATGTTACAAACACAGATCGTGAGCATTACGAGGAACTTATTCCTCTTTCACTGTATCGTGCCGAGGTAATTCGCCAGCAGCTTATAAACAGAGGACTTTCCGCCGAAGCAGTTACATCTGTAGGTAAGGGTGGAGAAGAACCAGTTGCAGCGTGGGAAGATAGACCCAACTGGTGGAAGAACCGCCGCGTCGACTTCGTTGTAACTCTACCCGAAAACGCTACAAAGTAATTTTTTCTAAAGCATTAGTAGCCATCTGTGGATCTTATCCTCAGGTGGCTTTTTTTTATGTTGTTACTTGACATAGAAACATTTTCGTGCTATATTGTTACTACAAAGAGAAACAAAAGGAGAACAATATGGTTTTAGTCATAGACAATTACGATTCATTTACCTACAATGTGGTGCAGGAAGTTCAGCGCATTTCTGGTGACAGTGTAAAAGTAGTCCGCTCAAAAGAAGTGGAAATAGAGGTACTGGAGGCTCTTAATCCCACTCACCTTATAGTAAGTCCCGGCCCAGGAACTCCCTCAGAAGCAGGTGTTAGCATTGAAGCAATAAGACACTTTGCAGGAAAAATTCCTGTCCTTGGAATATGTCTTGGTCATCAGGCTATAGGTCAGGCGTTTGGTGCAAAGATTGTTCAGGCAAAGCGAATCTGCCACGGGATAGTAGAGGAACTTTCTTTGGACGGCAGGGGACTCTTCCGCACTATAGGAAAAAGTGCCTCCTTTACTCGCTACCATTCCCTTGTAATTGACGAGTCTACTCTTAGTCCTGACTTTGAGGTAACAGCCCGTTCTTCCGACGGAGACATTATGGGCATAAGGCATAAGAGCCTGCTGATTGAAGGCGTTCAGTTTCATCCCGAAAGCATTGCAAGCCAAAAGGGAGAAGAAATTTTTAAGGCCTTCTTTAACTACCACCGGGAAAGCCTTGCTGTTGCTCCTCTATTAAATCAGCTTCTAGACAAAAAGCATCTTACTCAGGAACAGGCATCTCTCTTTATGGAAAACCTTACCGACGGAATCCTTGACGAAAAGGTAACTGCCGCCATCCTTACTGCAATGGCATCAAACGGTCTTCCTTCTTCTGACGAAATGGCAGGCTGTGCCTCTGTCCTTCTTAAAAAGAAAACTCCCTTTCCCCTTAATAAATCAGGTCTTGCAGAAATTGTGGGAACAGGAGGAGACTGCAAAGGCAGCTTTAACATTTCATCTCTTTCTGCTATTGTTGCGGCTAGCTGCGGACAGCCTGTGGCAAAACACGGTAATAGGGCAGTGTCAAGTAAAAGTGGAGCGGCAGACTTTTTTGAATCTTTAGGCATAAAAATAAATGCGGAACCTGCAAAAACTGCTCGCCTTGTAAACGAAACAGGATTTGGCTTCCTTATGGCTCCTGTCTATCATTCTGCAATGAGGTTTGCTGCTCCCGTGCGAAAGGCTCTTGGAGTAAAGACGATTTTTAATGTTCTTGGCCCCCTGCTTAATCCTGCCAATGCTGACTACGAGGTGCTAGGAGTTTACAGTCCCGAACTGCTTAAGGACTATGCCCATGCCGCAAAAAGTTTGGGTGCAAAGCGCGTAATGGTTGTTGCAAGCCGTGACGGATTTGACGAAATTTCTCCCTGCCAGACTACCGATGTTTTCCAGATTGACGAGGATGGAACTGAATCTCGCTACACAATAGATCCTTCTGCCTTTGGAATAAGTGGCGTTTCCGAAGAAGAACTTGCTGGAGGTTCCGGTGAAGAAAACGTCCGTCTAGCCATGGACATTCTGAATGGAAGCGGAAGAAAAACACTTCGTGCCGCTGTGGGACTAAATGCTGGTGCTCTGCTTTTTATTTCTGGAAAAGCGTCAAGTCTTAAGGACGGTTACGATATGGCGGTAGGTGCAATTGACTCGGGAAAGGCAATGCAAAAACTTGAAAAAATAAGATCAGTGTCAGCCAGCCTGTAATGTTTCCATGTACTTGAAACTTATGCGTAAAACTGTGATAATTATAGTACAATGGCAGACATGAGAAACCCTACCGATGTGTACGGTCGCAAGACATTTTTTGTAACTCCAGACACTTCGCTTCTACCGGAGTCTTATCTGCAAGACTATCTTGCCCACGGATACGAAGCCTATGTCATAAGCGATACTCATTCTTGCTCGCTTAGAAAAAAAATTGACCTTATTGTTTCCATGTTTCCAGACTCTATTCTTTTTTTTCATATTGACTACGATTCGGAACACATAGAATGGCCCCACTTTATAAAGGATTTGCAGAGGTTGCACGGTGACCATATAATCATTGGCGTACTGTACAACAAGCGCCTTAACGAGCAGGAAGCCAGAGAACTGGAGCAGTATTATCTTATTGAAGCTGGAATACAAGGCGGATGCATTGCTTTGGAATTTCAGCGAGCCAGAAACTTTGCACTCATAGATAAAGTCATGTTTGCAAACCAGTCCTGTGGTCGCCGTAAGACTGTTCGTGCCCTGTGTGACAACCTAAGTGAATTAACCTTTGACCTAAAAAAGCCCGGCCGCATGTCTCGGGGAACAGTCCGCTACAAGGCGAAACTTCATGACATCAGTCTGGGACATTTTTCGTGCATGTTTTCTTCCATGCCCTACGACATTCCCATTTACGAAAAGGTTAAGGACATAATGATGTTGGTAAACGGAATCCGCCTTCGTGCAGATGCCGTTCTTGTTATGAAGCGAGAAATGCAGACAGGAATCCTCTTTATCTTCATGTTTACAAAATCAGATGGAGCTCCCGGACTTGACCCTGATTCGGCAGACCGTTTGGGAAACAAGATATATCAGATGGTAACAAGCTGCACCAAAGCCCTTCTGCAGGATGTATTCTCCAAGGCTGGCATAGAAGAAAGAAGCGAATCTTTTTACCTGTAGGTTTTTATGAACATTCTTGAGCAAATCGTAGAAAAGCGAAAGACAGACTTAAAAAAATACGGAGCCTGTTTAGGTGCTGACATTCCGCCGCAAAGAAAAAGAAAAAATCCCGTTCCCTTCATAAATGGTAAGACTGTAATTTTGGAAGTAAAGCGTGCTTCACCCAGTAAGGGCGACATAGCTCCTTCCCTTAATGCAGAAGAAACAGCACTTTCTTATATTCAGGCTGGAGCTGGTGCAATTTCTGTCTTAACGGAAAAACATTACTTTAAAGGTTCGCTGGACGATCTTATGGCCGTTGCAAAAACAGTGGACGCTCATGCTCAAAAATCCCCTAATGCAAGACAGCCAGCCGTTCTTAGAAAAGATTTTTTAATTGAACCAGAAGAAATTGATGTGGCATACAGAGCCGGTGCTGATGCAGTCCTTCTCATAAGCAGAATTCTTTCCAAAGAAGAACTCTGCGCCATGGCGGACAAATGCACTCGTCTTGGAATGACTGCCTTTATAGAACTTCGCATGAGGGATGATGTGGAAAAACTTAATGCCGTTGCATCTTTCCTTGGCGAAAGAAAAAATCTTATTGCCTGCGGAGTAAACGCCAGAGACTTAAGCAACTTTTCAATTGATCTTCTTAAGCCCTGTACCATGCTTCCCCTTTTAACGGATTTCCCTGTGGTCTTCGAAAGTGGAGTGCGCAGTCCTGAGGCGGCTTCCTTTACAGGTGGTCTTGGATTTACAGGACTTCTTCTGGGAGAGGGGGCTGCAAAAAATCCTTCACAGGCTTCTTCTTTGGTAAGTTCCTTTGTAAATGCATCGGCTACAAAAAATTCAAAGGCCTGGCTTTCCTATACCTCCAGACTTTCCAAGGCCGAATCATCCTGCGAAAAATCCCACTGTTCCCATTCAGAAAAAAAATACAGGCGTCCCTTGGTAAAAGTTTGTGGACTTACTTCTCTTCAGGATGCACTTTATGCAACTATGGGAGGAGCAGACTTTTTAGGATTCATATTCTGGAAAGGCTCACAGCGCAACGCAAATTCAGCTCTTGTAAAAGAGGTTAGGGAAGTCCTTTCTGAAGAGTTTACAAAAACATGTCAGGACGAGCACATTTTTGCAGCAGGCTCAGACGACATGGCTCCTCTTTTGGTAGGGGTTCTTGTTGACCTTGAAACTGAAGAAGCCAAAGAGGCACTGGAACTTGCAAAAAAAGGCAGCCTTGATTTTATTCAGCTTCACGGGCAGAAGGCAGTGGAGCAGTTTTATTCACGACCAGAACTTCTTTCTCTTCCCCATTACTGTGTGGTAAATGTTTCCTGCGAAAAAGACCTGGAACTTTTTGATTCCCTCCGCATTAAAGGTCAGCCTCGCATTTTGGTGGATTCAAAGGCTCATGGGGCTGTAGGCGGAACTGGACTTTGCATAGACAAAAGCATCCTTCATAAAATAAGTGAAAAGACAAAACTTTGGGTGGCAGGAGGAATAAGTGTTTCCAATGTGGAAGAATTTCTTTCTTGTTCCCCGGAACTTATTGATGTTAACAGCGGCGTAGAAAAGGAACCTGGAGTAAAAGACTCAGAAGCTCTTCTTGAATTTTTTTCAAAAATAGATGAGCTTTGCTCTTATTAGATTTATTTTAAATTCAGGTATTGACACAAAAGTGCCTGTTTGCTATATTGTTACTATAAATAGAAGCAAAAAAAAAGGAGAACCCATGGACGGTTTTTTCAATGAATATGGCGGTATGTATGTTGCGGAAGTTTTAAGGCGCCCACTGGACGAACTTTCTGCGGCATTTAAAGAAGCAGTGAACGACAGTGCATTTTGCAGCGAACTTGACACAATCAGGAGGGACTACATAGGTCGGGAAACTCCCCTGTATTTTGCTCCTACGGCAACAAGACTTTTGGGCGGCGCTCAGATTTACATAAAGCTGGAAGGGCTTGCCAACACAGGTGCTCATAAAATAAACAATGCAATGGGTCAGTGCCTTCTTGCAAAGCGCATGAGAAAAAAGCGGATTATTGCAGAAACTGGAGCTGGTCAGCACGGACTTGCAACTGCAGCGGCCTGTGCCAAACTTGGTCTTGACTGCACCATATACATGGGAGAAGTTGATGTGCGCCGTCAGCAGCCCAATGTTGCGGCCATGGAACTGTACGGTGCAAAGGTTCATGCCGTTCGTTCGGGAAGCAGAACCTTAAAAGATGCCGTTAACGAAGCTATGCGAGACTGGGCGGCTCACCCTGATGACACTCATTATGTCCTTGGCTCTGCTTTAGGGCCCGCACCCTTCCCTGACATGGTGCGAGAATTTCAGTCGGTAATCGGACGGGAAGTAAAGAGACAGTGTCAGGAAAGAGGTGTGGAGATTGGAGCAATGGTTGCCTGCGTGGGCGGTGGTTCCAATTCCATAGGATTTTTTGAGCCATTTATAAACCAAAAGGAACCTAGACTTATTGGAGCAGAGGCAGGAGGCATAGGTCCCAATGTAGGAGAAAATGCCAGCCGCATGACAGGAAATGCAGCTCGTGACGGAATTATGCAAGGCTACAAGTCCCGCTTTCTTCTAGACGAGGACGGACAGGCTCTTCCCACCCGAAGCATAAGTGCCGGACTTGACTACTGCGGAATAGGTCCCCAACTTGCGGCATTAGGTAAATCTGGTCGCATAGAGTTTACATCGGTTCTGGACAAGGAAGCTCTGGAGGCTGTAAGTTTCTTTGCAAAAAATGAAGGAATCCTCTTTGCACTGGAAAGCGCCCATGCAGGAGCGGCTGCAATGAAAGTTGCAAAAGAAATTCCAAAGGATAAGGCTGTTATAATCAACATGAGTGGTCGTGGTGATAAGGATGTATTTATTACAAGCCCCGTCTTTAGACCTAATGAATGGCTGGACTTCCTTCATGCAGAAATAGAACGCCTTGAATCAAACCGAGACATTCACGAATCTAAATTGATGAAAACCTCAACGGAGGAAAATTAAATGGCAAAGCGAAAACTTATGGCTCATCTTGTTGCGGGCTATCCAAGTCAAGAAGTGGCACTAGAGATTGCTCGTTCTCTAGTAAGGGGTGGGGCAGATATTCTTGAAGTTCAGCTTCCCTTTAGCGACCCCAGTGCGGACGGAGAGGCCATTCAGACTGCCTGCACCCATGTGCTTTCCTCAGGATACAGTACGGCTCGTGGACTGGAATTTATTTCTTCTGTTCACAGGGAGTTTCCCCAGATACCTATTTACCTTATGAGCTACGCTTCTCTTGTTTACACTCCAGGAGTAAAGAACTTTTGCAAAAGAGCTTCTGCTTCGGGAGTTAGTGGCATGATAATTCCAGACCTGCCCTTTGACTTTGACGAAGGACTTACCGCCTCTTGCAAAGAATTTGGCATGACAAACATTCCTGTTGTGGCACCTTCAATGTCAGAGGAGCGTCTTAAGAAAATGGCTCATGCAGGCTTCCCCTACATTTATGCGGCCCTTAGAACTGGAATAACGGGAACTGGAACTGTTATAGACCAGTCAACTTTGGACTTTATAAAAAAGGTAGGAGAGGGAGGTAGTCGGGTCTACGGAGGATTTGGAATTTCTAACAGGGGACAGGCTGCTCTGCTTTCACCCCATGTAGAGGCAATCGTTGCAGGAAGCGTCTTTGTAAGGCTCATTGCAAAAAATGCGGAAAACATTACTGAACTTTCTGCCCTGCTTACTGCAAAGGCCGGGGAACTTTCAGGTGCTAACGATTGAAAAACTTGCCTTTTTCCGCTAAACTTGAAGCATGAATATGGAAGCCTTTTGTCTTGGTTGTGGTGGAATGATGCCGCTTCCGTACAGACACCTTACATCTATGCTTTTACGCAGAGACGGTGACTTGTTTTTGTTTGACGGTGGAGAGGGAACCCAAGTGTCACTCCGCCGGTTGAACCTTAAGTGGAAAAAAATATCCTGCATTTTTGTTTCTCATACTCATGCGGACCATGTTACCGGCTTACCAGGAATACTCATGCTGTCGGCACAGGTTGAGCGCTCGGAACCACTTTACATTTTTGGACCTCCTCGTATTGCAGAATACATAGAAACAAGCCGCAAGGTTCTGGACATGTACATAAACTATCCCATCATCGTAAAGGAAATTGAAGCACCCTGTGTTGTCTACCAAGGTCCAGACTTTTATGTGAGGGCTTTTCCTCTTGAGCATACGAAAACTTGCGTAGGCTATACTCTAGAAGAACTTGATCGTCCCGGTGAATTTAATCCCCAGCAGGCAGAGGCTCTAAAAGTTCCTAGGGGCCCCCTATGGGGAAAACTTCAGAAGGGAGAAAGTGTCCTTAATGCAGACGGAATTGAAGTTCGGCCTGAACAGGTTGTGGGAAAATCCCGAAGCGGAAGAAAATTCAGCTATGTAACAGACACACTGTATCTTCCCTCCATTGCAAAGGAAGTGCAGGGTAGCGACCTGCTTATTTGCGAAGGCATGTTTAAGGATGACTGTGCGGATCAGGCAAAAGAAAAAAAACACATGACAAGCCGTCAGGCGGCAACCATAGCACGAGATGCAAATGTCTTGCGCATGGCCATGATTCACTACAGCCCTCGCTATACCGACAAGGAACTCCCTGAACTGCTTTCTCAGGCTCAGGAAGTATTTCCTGCTGCGGAACTTACCCGTGACAGAATGCGGTTTGAAATTCCGTATCGGGACTAGAAATGTCTGACTCAATTTCCTTGTGCGGCGTAACAAAATCATACGGCTCAAAAAATGCTGTTCTTGCATGCAGCGATGTAAGCCTTTCTGCATCTTCTGGTCAGGTTACGGGACTCCTTGGACCAAACGGTGCTGGAAAGTCTACGCTTTTAAACATCATCTGTGGAATTCTTCTTCCTACAAAGGGAAGCGTCTCCGTGTGCGGAATGGAAAACGCTACACAGATAAGAAAGATAGTGGGCTTTGTTCCTGAAAGTCCGCTCCTAGATCCCAAACTTACCGTAAGGGAAACCCTCTTTGCTGAATGCTCCCTGTATGGAAAGTCAGGGTCAGAATCAGTTCGTCTTGTTGAATCTGCCGTGAGGGAACTTGAACTTGAGGAAGTGCTTGACAGAAAGGTTTCCGTTCTTTCAAAGGGATTTGCCCAAAGGACAAGCCTTGCTAGAGCTCTGTGTGCCGATCCAAAGGTTCTTGTGCTGGACGAGTTCTCCAGTGGACTAGACCCTGCACAAATCGTAAGCATCCGTAAACTTATAAAAAAACTTTCCTCTAAAAAAGTCATTGTAGTTTCAACTCATCACATAGAAGAAGCGCTTGCCCTCTGTACAAGGCTTTACATAATGAATCACGGCAGGCTTGTTGCAGGCGGAACTCCAGAGTCAATCATAAGCGAAACGAAAAGTTCTGGTCTTGAAGAAGCCTTTCTTAAACTTACTGGAGGAGGAGAATGAAAAAACTTTACCGCCATGTGCTTTTTGTCCTGTCTTCCTCTGTGTTTCCCTACATTGCAGCCTTTGTCTATGTGGCTTTTGCTTCGGTGGAATTCTTTTTTGTAAATCAGTTTTTTACCACGGGAACTACAGATTTGCGCACTTTCTTTACAGCCTTTCCCAAGGTTAGCATTTTGGTTCTTCCTGCTCTGTGTGCCTCACTTCCATACCGTGCAAGAGAGTCTTCCTATCCGTTTTCTTCTTTCGAGGCAATCTGCGGTCAGTTTCTTGCCCTTCTTACTGTTTGTGCCTGCATGATTTTGCTTACAGTTAGCGTTCCCGTTGCAGTAACATTCTTTGGCAGTGTGGAACTTTCTCAGATTATTTCTGCATACTTAATACTTCTTCTGTATACTGCATGCGCCCTTTCTGCCTGTCTCTTTTTTGGGACCCTAATTCAACATACGGGCGCTGCCTTTCTTGCTTCGGCTCTTCTTCTTGGAGCAACTTCCTTTTCCCACCTAGTGCCGCTTTACATTTCTCTTCCAGCATTCCTCCAGTCCTTCTTTAGGGCCGTTTCCTTTGCCTGGCACTTTGACGCCGCTTCAAAGGGAATTATAAGTTTTCCCGACATTGTATTTTTTCTTGCGGTAACAGCCGCCTTCCTTTTGGGCTCAACCTACATCATTGAAAAACGGAGGGGAAACAATACTCCCTTTATAAAAAAAATTGCCGCATTAAGTGTCGCTGCCTTTGTACTTCTTATTGCCGACTCCCTGCTACTTCCTGTAAAAATAGACACAACAAAAAACAGGCAGTTTACGGTTAGCGCATACAGCAGAACCGTCCTTTCAGAACTTACAGAACCCCTTTCCATTTCCTATTACAGAAGCCGAACTCTAAAAGACCTTTATCCTCAGATTGGTGATGTGGAAGACTTTCTTGTTTCTTATGCCGCCGAATCTTCCAAAGTTTCCTTTGAACTTGTGGATCCTGCAAAGGATTCAAATGCAGAACTTCTTAACCGGCACGGAATATACGGTCAGACCATAGACACCTCTGGCAGGGAAAGCACTTCCTATGCAACGGTTTATTCCGCAGTGGTAATAAGCTATCTTGGTAAGACTGAAGTTTTGCCCTTTGTCCTTGATACTTCTTCCCTAGAGTATGACATTACAAGTCGCATACAGAGCATGGTTAGGGGAACAAGCCGCACTGTTCAGGTTGTAGTGGGTAACGGACTTTCTTTAAGTGAAGACTATGCCTATGTTATTCCTTGGCTTCAGTCCCAAGGATTTACAGCTGTTCAGACTTGTGTTCCTTCTCTCTGTTCCGCAAGCGACATTCCCTTTACTGAGTTAAAGTCCATACCTCTTCTGCTTTTGGGAAGTTCTCGCTTTACCGCATCTGATGCCAGTGCACTGGAAGACTTTATTGCCTCTGGAGGAAAGGCCCTCCTTCTAGTTACTCCCTACGATGTAAATATAGGCGAACAGGGTGACTGGTCTGTAAGTGCCGAAGAAAATCAGGTTGACCTAATGCTTATGGATTTTGGCATTTTCTTTTACAACACTATTACGGCAGACATTTCAAACTTCAGGCTTACACTTACTTCAAATCAGGCCGCAGACGGAAGTCCTACTACGGAGCGCACTGAATACATAAACTATCCCCTGTGGCCAGTTTTATTTTCTCAGAATTTTGCACCCGAAGGACTTACGCTTTTCTGGCCCTGTGCAATCAGCCTAGACGAAGAGTCTGCTCTGTCCCAGTACAAAAGTTCCTTAGAGTCTCTTCTGGTAACAAGCCCCAATGCCTGGCAGATTAAGGCAAAGGATGGAGTTTTTGACACAAATCCCTTTGCAGTTCCTCAGGCGCCAGACAACAGCGGTGTGTATTCCACATTTACCCTTGCATGTCACGCCCTAATGCAGGCTTCTGGAGGAGGAGAACTTTATGTCCTAGGTGACCAGTATGCCCTTTCTGTAGACATGCTTTCCTACGCTTCCTCTTCCGCCTCTGCCGACTTTAGAGCTTATGATTTTGTAACAGACACTCTTCTTCGATTGAACGGGCAGAGTGAAATTCTTTTGCTTAAAAACAGAAATCTGCGGAATACAAGCCTTTATAAGATGGAGCTTTCAGAAAGAGTTGCCGTACGCACAAAAACTGTGGCTCTTGTTCTGGGCATAAGCGCTCTTTGGCTGGCCGCTGTTTGTATCCTGTGCATAATCTTAAGGAGAAAAAAATGAAATATGTCTCTCAAAAAAAAGGTCTTCTAATTTTTCTGGGCTTTGATCTTGCCCTTCTTCTTGTCATGTTTATTGCGCTCCTTCCATTTATTAGGCAAAAAAGCGCTCCCGACATGCAGGAAACAGCTATGCTTAATCCAAAATATGCCAGTCAGGTTCATTCCATAAAATTTTCCCTTCAGGATGATTCCCTTGACCTCTTTCACAAGCACACCCTTACTCTTATAAATGCTGATGGAATGTGGGTTGGTGGAGATTCTTTAAACGATGATGTGGTTTGGCCAGCCGACAGCACCTGTGTAAACAACTTTATCAGTCTGGCCTCTACAGTTACCACAATGTATAAGCGCTCTGACAGGGTAACTTCTTGGAAAGACTTTGGGCTTGAAGATGACGAGGCCCTTTGTGTTACTTTTTTGGGCGAGGGAGACACCATACTTTCTGAACTGTATTTTGGACGGGAAGACACCCTTACCCAGAGGATTGCAATGCGAACTTCTGCAAGGGGAACAGTATGGGATACTCCCTCGGACATTTCCACTTACCTTACCCTGAACACATCTTTTTGGGCTGACCCCTATATCTTCCCCCTTATGGTTACAGGACTTTCTTCCTCCGAAGCGGCATCTTCCCTTAGGCGGGGACTTTTGCAGCAGTCTCTTTGCGAGGGAGAAAGTGACTTTGTGCTCCAAAGGGATTTTTCTGGCGGAACGGAACTTGTCCTTTCCTTTTACAAGCAGACAGACGGTTCCTATCTTGTAAATGCCGTATGCCGTGCTGGACCTGCCGCCTCTGCCTATCAGAAGAAGATTCTTGAAACTGTAAGATATTCCTATTCAATAAGCGCATGGACATATCAGAGGATTTTGGAGGAGGAGTAATGGATTCCCTTAGGCCCTTTGAAGACTGGCTAGACTCTTACCTAAATTTTGAAAAGCTTCCCCAAAAGAACATTTTCTGGCTTGATACCATGGAATTTCTGTGTAAAAAACTGGGCAATCCTCAGGATGCCGTTCCCTGCTTTCATGTGGCTGGTTCCAAAGGAAAGGGGAGTATTTCCTGCATGATAGCCTCTATTCTGACCCAGGCCGGCTACAAGACGGGACTCTATACTTCCCCCCATATACAGACTCTTAAGGAGCGTATTTCTTCTCCTAAGGGATTTTTTTCTGATGAGGTATACCTTTCTTCTGCAGAAGAACTTAAGGCCTGTGTTTCTTCCATTCCAGCATCCCAACTGCCGGGAGGCAGACCCCTTACTTGGTTTGAGCTGGTAACTCTGTTTGGTATGCTCTGCTTTAAAAATGCCAGAGTAGACTATTCAGTGTATGAGGTTGGTTTGGGAGGAAGACTGGATGCAACAAATGTGGTAAGGCCCCTCTGTTCCTGCATAGGCCCCATAGAACTTGAACACACGGAATACCTTGGTGACACTCTAGAAAAAATTGCTGCAGAAAAGGCTGGAATTATAAAGTCTGGAGTGCCGCTTGTGGTTTCTGCCCAGAAGTCTTCAAAAGTAAGAAAAGTTTTTAAAAAAAAGGCCAAGGAAGCTGGAAGCAGAATAATTTTTGCTGATAAATGCTCTAAAGTTTGTAAACTTGTCTACAAAAATAAACTAACTAACGGTAGTTTCGCTTCTGTTGAGGGGGACGAACGCTCGTTAGGTATGGAAATTACAATAAAGTCTCCTCTGTTTTCCCGTCCTCTTAGAACGACCCTTCGTATGCTGGGAAAGGTTCAGGCTCAAAATGCCTGTGTAGCGGCCCTTGCCGTTAAAACTGCTCTTCCTCAGGTTGATGAAGAAACGATAGAAAAAGGTCTTTCGGAGGCGTTTCTTCCTGCACGGTTTGAAATCTTAGGTAAAAAGGATGGTCTTCCCCTTATGATTTTGGACGGAGCCCACACGGTAAATTCTGTAGGCTACACCTTAAAAACTTTGCAGAGTCTTGTGGGAATTGGAAACATGAAGCGTGTTCATGTGCTTTATGCCAGCGCCGCAGATAAGGATGTGGAATCTATAGCCCGGCTTTTCAAGGGAAGGTGCCGCCGCCTAACCCTTACCAGACCCGGCCTTGTAAAGCAGTGCGACTTACCCCGCCTTAATGCCGCATTCCAGTCTGCAGGACTTTCCTCCTGCCTTGTTGAGGATACAGAGGAGGCTTTTTTTAAGGCTTCCCAATGTGCACTGGACGAAGGTGGGCTTCTTCTTGTAACTGGTTCCTTTTATCTTGTGGCAGAGGTAAAGAAAATCCTTCAGTCTCCTAGAGGGTAAAAATTCGTGGAACTCTGGAAGTTATGCAGCTTGTTATTTCGTAGGAGATTGTTCCCGTAAGGGCCGCTATGTTGTCGGCAGTCTGAAGAGCGCCGTCTTTTTCGTCTCCAAACAGAATCACTTTGTCCCACCTTTTTATGCTTCCAGTGTCCTTTCCTATGTCAACCATGCATTGGTCCATGCATATTCTGCCCCTAATGGGGTAAGACTTACCTCCTATGGCTACAGGAACTCCTAACTGAGAAAACCTTCTAAGCCATCCATCTCCGTACCCTATGGGAAGAACTGCAATGTTGGTTTCTTCTTCTGCCTTCCATGTGCGTCCGTAGCCCACAGACTTTCCCTTTTCAAACCATCGTATTGAACTTATCTGGGTTTCAAGAGTCATGACGGGAAGCAAGTCTAGGGGGGTGCCCTTTTGTTCAAGATATTCTTTAGAAACTTCATCAGCATAGTAGCCGTACACTATGATTCCAGGCCTTACCATGTCCAGTTGCATTTCGGGATGATCAAGGGTTGCGGCGCTGTTTGCACAGTGGCATAGTCCCGGATTAAGGCCTGCCTTTCTGATTCCGTCTATTGCCATTTTAAACGCCTTAAACTGTTCTTCCGTAAAGTCAATTCCTTTAGGGCTTTTGTCGTCACTAAGGGCAAAGTGGGTGCATGTTCCTTCCTGAACAAGAATGCCCGTACTGGCGATTTCTTTTGCAAGACCAGCTGCTTCTTCGGGGAGGCATCCTATGCGTCCCATGCCTGTATCAACGGCAAGATGCACTCTATAGCCCTGCTTTTTCTGAGCCACAGCTTCTTTTGCAAACAGTTCTATGTATTCCGAGTCAAAAACAAGGGGGGTAATGTTAAGGGTAACTGCCTGGGAAACTTCTTCAGGAGAGCAGAGGCTAAGCATGAGTAGGGGGGCTTTTATTCCCTTTTCCCTAAGTTCCCTGCCTTCGTCGACAGTTGCAATGGCAAGAAAATCCGCTCCGCATTCCAAAGCAGCCGTGGCACATTCTGCCGCACCGTGACCGTATGCATTTGCCTTTACAGCAACGCAGAGTTTTACTCCAGGATTAATGAATGTCTTTATCTGATTTATATTGTGTTTGAAGTTGTTAATGTGAATGATGGCACGAGTTCCACGCATTCTGAGCCTCCCAAAGTCCATGATAGCGCAAAGCCTTACTCGTTGCAATCCGTGCCTTGCTTTTTATTACCTCATATAGTATAATTTTGTTACGGTGGGGCAAATGGAGCTGTAAGTGGAAAACGATGACATTGGGTTTCGCATGCGAGGTTCAGGTGTAACAGACTCTAATATGGTTGTGGCCGATGACCTGCTTGATTACGGAGACTTTGTTTCTTCGGGTAAAAAAAAGCCATCACAGCAAAAGGCTCAGTCTCTGCCTTCTAAAACCAGTGTTGCACCTGCACCAGGCGCAAGGAATGTTCCATCTAGAAACAGTGAGCAGAAACCTGTTCAATTTCATCAAATTCAGAAAGTTTCCCCAACACCACAGACAGGCACAGGCAAACAGACAGTTTCGTCTCAGGACTTTGTTTTTAATCCAGAAACCGCCAGTGGAGCAATATATTCCCAGTCTTTCCATTCTGTCCAGACCGTAACGGAAAGTTTTAAGAAAGAGGCAGAACCAGCAGAATTCCTTGCAGAAGAAAGGCAGAAAGAGCCTCAGCAGGCTCCGAAGTCTCAAAAGGTTCAGTCAAAAAAGGAGCGCAAGGAAGCGAAAAAAAACGCCAAACAGGAAGCAAAGCAGGCAAAGGCTCAGAAAAAACAG